>JABFSC010000598.1 GCA_013140885.1 Deltaproteobacteria bacterium
TTGTAGAGCGCGCGCAGGGTGGTAGTACGCAAGTTGCCAGCGTTCAGCTCTTTGATCTGGGCAAGCTGCTCGTTGGTGAGGGTCGGGCCGTTGATCTCCAATTGATGACAATGGAGTGGGGTTTCCTCGAACAGGTTCTGCTCCGGCCCCAGCGCGGTTTTGACCGACATCACCAGCTCTTCACGAATCGGGTCAATCGGCGGATTGGTGACCTGCGCGAACAACTGCTTGAAATAGTTGAAGAGCGGTTGCGGACGATCCGACAACACCGCGAGCGGCGTGTCCGTGCCCATGGAGCCGACCGCCTCTTGCCCATTCAGCGCCATCGGCGACAGCAGGATTTTCAGCTCTTCCGTGGTGTAGCCAAACGCCTGCTGGAGGTCGAGCAATTCGGCGTCATCATAGGCGACCGGTAGGACCGTCGGGGCTGGGAGCGCGTCAATCTTGACCAAGTTTTCATCCAGCCACTGACGATAGGGTTTTCGTGCCGCTAGCGATTCCTTGATCTCCTCGTCTTCGATGATGCGCCCTTGTTCGGTATCGACCAGGAACATGCGGCCTGGTTGCAACCGGTTTTTGCGCACGACATTCTCCGGCGCGATGTCGAGCACGCCGACTTCCGAGGCCATGACCACCATGTCGTCCTTGGTGACCACATAGCGCGAGGGGCGTAGGCCATTGCGATCCAGCACGGCGCCGATGACGCGCCCATCGGAAAAGGCGATGGAGGCCGGGCCGTCCCACGGTTCCATGAGGCAGGAATGGTATTCGTAGAACGCGCGTTTCGCCTCGCTCATGCCCGCGTGGTTTTGCCAGGCTTCGGGGATCATCATCATAATCGCGTGGGGCAAGGAGCGACCGGTTCTCACCAGCAGCTCGAGGGCGTTATCGAACGCGGCGGAGTCGCTTCCGCCCGGCGAGATGATCGGGCGAATTTTTTCGATGTCATCGTCGAACAGCGGTGACGAGAACACCTGTTCACGGGCGCGCATCCAGTTGGTGTTGCCGCGCAGGGTGTTGATCTCGCCGTTGTGACACAGGAACCGATACGGATGGGCGCGGTCCCACGACGGGAAGGTATTGGTGCTGAAGCGTTGATGCACGAGGGCGATGGCGCTGGCCATCGTTGGATCGTTGAGATCGAGATAGAAGCGCGGAATCTGGTGAGGCATCAGCAGCCCTTTGTACACCAGGGTGCGGCTCGACAAGCTCGGCACGTAAAAAGCGGCGTCGTCGTGGAGGCCGGACTCGCGCACTTGGTGCTCGACCCGTTTGCGAATCACATAAAGTTTGCGCTCCAAATGATCCTGGTCCGTGACACTCGCGCCACGGCCAATGAAAATCTGTCGGATATGCGGCTGTGCTTCGCGGGCGACGCGGCCACATTGGGTGTCATCGACCGGCACGGTGCGCCAACCGAGAAACCGTTGTCCTTCTTCGCGGACGATTTTCTCGAACATCGCGGCGCATTGGTTGCGTTCGGTGAGTTCTTGCGGCAGGAACACCAGCCCCACGCCATACTCGCCAGCGGCGGGCAGCAGGAAGTCGAGTTTCTCGCACTCCTTCATCAAGAAGGCGTGTGGGACTTGCATGAGGATGCCCGCGCCGTCGCCAGTTTCCGGGTCGCAGCCACACGCGCCCCGGTGGTCCAGGTTCTTGAGAATTTGCAGGCCCTTTTGCACGATGTCGTGCGAGCGGTGGCCCTTGATGTTGGCGACAAAGCCGACACCACAGGCGTCGTGCTCGAAGCGCGGATCATAGAGTCCTTGGGCGTGCGGGATGCGAGTCGTCATAACATCATCCTCCTCGTCGTAATTTCAGTAGTTGCGGGCCGTCGTGGCCACGGGCGGTTTTGCTTTCGGGCTGTGGGGGTGTGTCGGTTTGCTCCTTGAGGTCCACCCACAACCCTTCGGTGTACGTGGAGAGGACAATGGAGGTTTCCGTGCGCGTGACCCCATCAATCGAGCGAATTTCGCGGATCAGTTTTTCCAGTGTGGAGGTCGTGTCGGCCTTGGCCTTGAGTAACATGGTGTGCTGGCCGGTGACGTGATGGCATTCTTGAATCTCTTCGAGGCGATCAATGGCCTTCTCGAAATGACTGATGGCCTTGGGATGCTCAATGGAGACGCCGATAAACGCGGTGATGTCCTTACCGAGCCGGCGCGCATCGAGAATCGCGGTATAGCCACGGATCACTCCGTGTTTCTCCAGCTTGTCGATCCGTTCAGCGACCGAAGGCGCGGAGAGGCCGACTCGTTCACCGATACGCGCGAGCGGGAGCTTACAGTTCTCTTGCAACAGGGCCAGGATATGGCGATCTACGGTATCCAGTTCCATGATGGTTTTCCCTAAGTTCGTGAGGGTGAAAATCAAAAGGGCCTGATGTTTATAAGGGTGGCTGGGATTTGTCAAGGGAATTTTTAAGGTTTTCTGCGATCAGGGTAATAAAAAGTGGGAGCACCGAGGGAGCGGAGCCGATGCGTGTGTGAGTGCGGTACGCTCGGAAGTGAAGTGTGGCCGTAAGCCGGACTTTGATTGCTGACCTTGGTTACCTACAATCACGTTCGAAAGGAGACGTATCATGGCACGCGAACGACTGACCGCGGTTGGTGAATCCGCCGCGCTGATTCTATCTAAAGAAGCTTTGGCTCAGTTGGGGATAGCTATTGGAGATGAAGTGGAGGTCTCTCTTCTTGATCGTACTTTGCTTCTCCAACCCCTTGATGAAGCCGCTCGCTCTCAACAGCTTGCAACCCTCACCAAAAGCGTGTTTGCGCGACGGCAGAGTGCGTATGTCCGCTTGGCGCAGGGGCCTAAATAGTGCGGGGCTCTTTGCTGTTTCTCCGTATCCACGAGGTGTTGGCTATTCATGCGCGTGGGGTTGAGGAATTTGGCGGACTTCATGGGGTGCGTGACGGCGGCGCGTTGGAAGCGGCACTGACGGCGGCGGAAAACCGCGCCTACTATGAACAGGCAACGCTGATCACCTGCGCGGCAACTTATGCGTACCATCTCACGCAGGCGCATGCGTTCGTGGATGGCAATAAGCGAGTGGCCGCGGCGGTCTCGGAAATTTTTCTGGAACTGAACGGGGCGGAACTGCGTGCCACGAATGATGAGATTGTGGATTTGTTTTTGGCCATTGCCGCGGGCCAAGTCGCGCGCCAGAGCGTTGAGCAATGGTTCGCGGAGCGGGTCGTCTTCAAGCTGGACTCTTCGAAATAGAAACCATGCGAAGGAAAAGGCAAGAATCAATGGCATACAGCACGTTTTCGCTATGAAACACCTGCTCTTTGTCTGTAGCCAGAACCGGCTACGGAGCCCCACGGCGGAACATATCTTCTCGCAATGGCCTGGTGTCGCGGCGCTGTCGGCGGGGACGAATCACGACGCGACAACGCCAGTGTCGTCCGATCTGCTGGAGTGGGCGGACCTGGTCCTCGTCATGGAAAAAACCCACAAGAGCAAACTCACCAAGAAGTTCGGTGCGTCCTTGAAGGGCAAGCCAGTCATCGTCCTCGACATTCCCGATGAGTACGGGTACATGCAGCCCGAACTCGTGCAGCTTTTGCGAACAAAAGTGCCGCGTTATGCGCGGCTGTAAGCACCCGCCAGTATGCCCTTTGTGCCCCTGTCCCTAGAGTCGCCGGAATTCGCTCCATGAAAACCCCAAACTTCGATCATGCTCCCCAGGCGCGGCCGCCCCAGGTCTGGGTCCTCACGACCGAGAAACTGGGCGATAATGCCCAAGTGCGAGCCATCGCGGACGCGCTGGGCTGGCCCTACGAACTCAAGCGTCTGGATTTCACTGGAGTCAATCATTTCCATTTTCGTCTGTTTGGCCCCTCCCTGCGGAATCTCGCGGTGGAGCGGTCCGCGTCGTTGATGCCACCGTGGCCGGACCTGCTCCTGACGATTGGTCGCCGGGCCACGCCTGTGGCACTGTGGATTCGTCAGCAGTCGGAAGGCAAGACCAAACTGGTGTTGGTTGGCCAGCCACGGGTTGGGTTCGCGTGCTTCGACCTGGTCGTTGGGAATCCGCAGTGCCCTTTGCCCGCGTATCCCAACCTCATCCGGTTGGGGTTGCCGCTGTTGTACGGCAATGCGGAGGCGACCGCCGCCGCTGCCGCTCAGTGGGAGCCTCAGTTCATGAATTTGCCCAGGCCCTGGACTGCATTGCTCGTCGGTGGGTCGGCGAACCCTGTGGTGCTGAATGTGGAGGTGGCCCGACGCATGATGGACGAGGTCAACCGGATGATGACACGGGAAGGCGGAAGCCTCCTGGTCACGACCAGCCGTCGCACGTCGGAACAGGCCGCCGATATGATTGAAGCCACGATGCCCGCCGACGGCTTTTTCCATCGCTGGACCCCAAACGGACAGAGCAATCCCTATCCGGCCATGTTGGGGCTGGCGGATCGCTTCATTGTAACGGGTGAGAGTATTTCGATGCTGACGGAGGTGGTTCGGCGCGGTAAGCCTCTTGCCATCTATCCACTGCCGGCTCGCGGCATGTCCATGAAGCGGTGGTTTCGTGAGATGTTCCATCGCCTGTTCTTCGTTCACGGCGAGGAGGCCGATGCGTCAGGTGGTTGGCAACGCAGGCTTAGCGACCGGCTCGTGCATTTCGGCCTCGCGGAATACCGTCGCGATTTCTCGCTGTTTCACCAGCGGCTCATTGATGGTGGGGTGGCGGTGCGGTTTGGCACTCCTTTCCTCCCGGTTCATCGCGTATTCCCTGACGAGAGGTCTCTGGTCATTGCGCGGATTCAGGCGTTGTTTGAGGAGCAGACTCTCAGCTCGGACTCGTGAGCAACACCCGCGCCTGTTCCTCCATCTCCCGATACTGCGATGACAACCCTAAGCGCATCATCTCATCAAGCACGGCCAATTCCTGGTCGTTGAAATAATCCCGATAGCCGCCGACTTTCGCCCGTCGCACTTTGTAGGAATCGGGATTGCCCTTCTCACCGGGCGCGAGCTTTTTGCCGCCGAACGCGCCGGTCTCTTCGAGCTTCCGCATGTTCTCGTAGGACGCGAACGCCACCGCTTCCTTGATCTGCTCCTCGGTGCCAGGTGTTCCCATGAACGCGAGGGCGTGGGTCAACGCCAGCTCGGCATGCTGGCGCATGTCCTCGTAGCGCACCACCAAGATGTGCCTCATCCGTGGAATTTCTTTCGCCCAGGTGTTCAAGAAGGCGATGGTGTGCGGGAGCTGGTCCGCCACGAACTGAAAAGTGGAGATATCTTCCGTGCGGTCCGGCAAGTGGTTGAGTTCGATCTTGCGCTGACTCATGCGGTGCTTCCATTGAAAGAATTGCGAGACCGTCACATCGGCGGGATGACGAATGAGCAGCAGGACGGGCTTGTCATAAAGATAGGCTTTCGTCTCTCCGCTTCTCGTATAGTCCGTGAGCACATTGTCATGCGTGAAGAAAATTTTCGGAATCAGCGGGTTCTGACGATGCAGGTTGTCAAACTCCAGCATTTGTGGCTCAGGAAGCCCATGTTGCTGTTGATAGAAGCGCGAGAGCATCACGCGCAGCCAGGTGCGTCCGCTTTTGCCGTGTGACACCACGACACCGTCTGCTTGCGAGAGTTTGTGAAATTCCTGCCGCCCCCGCAGCCAGCGGTCCACGGCGATGTGGCGTTGCTTGGGGAGAAAAAATAACGAGTACAGGATGAGCTGCCGTGCCCCTTTTTTCATTATGTGGCTTGTGTCCTTTCCCTGTTTTCCGTGGTTACTGAGCGTTTACAAAGGGGGGCTCAGGGTTGCAACCCCCGCGAGGCGCGTTGCTCCGCGTGGCGGGCGTGACGCGGAAGTGCTAATTTCCTCGGCGCGACCTATCCGGCCAAGGGAGATTTGCACGCATGAAACCCACTGTGTTCATCCAAACCAACCACAAACAACTGGTCGGCGCTCTAGTGTCCGCCTATTCGCTACGCCGGAATTCTCGGTCGCCTGACGCATTCGAGGTCCGTATTCTGCACCACAAGGACTATCCGTTCTTCGCGGCGCACGAAGGGCAACCGTTTCTGCGTGATGGAGGCCGCTGGCCGTGGAAGAATGATGATCTCCAGTCGTTCACGCCGTTGCGCTTCATGCCGCCCGAACTCATGGGCTATGAAGGACGCGCGGTGGTCATCGACCCTGACGTGTTCGCCGTGGGCGATATTCACGAGCTGCTGTCCCTGGATATGCAAGGCAAGGCGCTGATGTGTGTCGCGCGTCCTGGTCAGGGTGACCGCCCGACATTTTTCGCGTCAAGCGTCATGCTGTTGGACTGCGCACAGTTGACCGACTGGCGCTGCGAGGCGCGGTTCAAGGAAATGTTCGCCTTTCAACGCGACTATACGAAGTGGATGCGTCTTGAACTTGAGCCCCACGAGCGTATTGGTTTTTTAGACCCAGCTTGGAACCATTTTGATTTGCTCAATGAGAAAACCAAGCTCTTGCACAACACGAGACGACACACGCAACCGTGGAAGACTGGGCTGCCGCAAGACTACATCGTGCATGAAAAAGGTCCGCGCTCGTGGTTGAAGCAGGCGAGTCGCGGCATTAAGGACCTCTTCCGCCCGAACCCGCTCCGTGGGCGGTATAAGCCGCATCCCGACCCGCGGCAGGAAGCGTTCTTCTTCGGCCTGCTGCGGGAGTGTGTCGAGCGGGGGATCATTCCTGAATCGTTGTTGCGTGAGGAGATGCACAAGAATCACGTGCGGCACGATGCGCTGGAGATAGTGGAGCGAATGCGAGCGGGGGATGGAGATGCCGTAGCGCGCGTGGCGTAATCTTTAGCCGTCAGCGTTCAGCCTATTCCGCCTTCGGCAGAAATCGCCCCGAAGAGCCTGTTACCAGTCGTCGGAGCGTCACTTGCCACTCTTGGAAAAACTTGGCGCGTTTGCGGCGACGGTGTCTTGTCACCGCGTCCGCGAGGAACTCCGAGGAAAGCGCCAATCGCTCCGCCGTGGTCTCGGTCCCGCCAAAATACGCGCGGGCGCGGTTGAGCGCCCCGTCCACTTTCTTTTGGTTCCCGTTGCTGCTGAGCGGTGCTTGCATATCATGCCGCCGGAACGCGTCGCTGGCCTGGAGCGATTCGAGGTACGGAATGGACACCTGAGCGATCTTGGCGACTTGGTCAACATTCTGAGTAACATGCAGCAGGCGAATGATGATCTCCTCGAAGGCGTCCACCCGATTGGAGTTCGGAAATGGGGTAAGGGGCACCGGAACCGCGAGAAACGCGCAGAGCGTCTCCCAGTTGGCGTGGCCGCCACAAATGTCGAGGACGAGCAGGTCCTGGGGGCGGGCCGCGAAATACTTCATCACGCGACGCTCGTGTCGGTCGTAGGCGTGGGCGAACAAGGCTGGGCTGAAGTCGATGGTGCCGTAAACCCGTTCGCGGAATTCTCGATGCAAGGCGCTCAGTTTGTTCCCTTGTTTCCTGGTCCAATGTCGCCGACACGATTCGAGCCACCGCGTGCGCTCGCGGACCGTATAGATGAACTTGCTGCCAGGAAACGTGGTGTCGAGCAGCTCGAAGGTGTCGGCCACGGGCAGGTCGGCGGCGGCATCGTGGGTTGCAATGTCCCGCATGGTGGCGGGATAGTGCACAGCGGAAAAGCCGAGGATACCCAAAGCCTCGCTCAGGCTGGTGGTGCCGGTCCGAGACAGACCGATGCCGAAAACTTTCGCTGTGCGCATGGTGGGGTTCCTTTCTCGTGCGTGTCACTACGGGGTCGTCGCACCGTCCAAGAATGCCGCGATCGCCGTGGCCCCGCGTTGGGCCGCCGTGCTGTCGGGCTCCGTGTGGAACGTATAGGCAAACGCCTCGCATTGCTTGGGTAAAAAATCGGGATGGGTGGGAAACGCTTGTTCCAACGCTGGACCTAGGTCGGTTCGCACATCCTCCACGACTTGCCCAAGTGTCCAATGAACATAGTACGGGTTGTCGCGCCAGGGGACCTGGTGACCATTGAGAAACACGCAGGGCCGTGGGTTCAACAGGAACTCATACACCTGACTGCTGACATCGCCGAGGTAGATGTCGGCAGCTCGCATGTAGGTCATATCGCTCAGAGCGGGGCTACTGGTGTCGATGCGTATGTTGGGAAGCGTGCCGTAGCGCTTGGGTAACACCGCATGATGTTTCTTGCTCCGCTTAAACAGCACGACATGGGGCGCGAAAATCAGGTTGTACTCGCGGTGTTCGGCGAAGAAGTCGAGCACCTGGAGCCCCCAAGGCTGCCACGAGGAGACGGTCTCATCGAAGTGTGGAGCGTAGACCACCACCGGGTTCGGGTTATCGAAGAACCGTGGCGTCTCTGGCGCGAGGCCACGGACCGCCTCGAATTTTGGCCAGCCGACCACCATATAGGCATTGGGGCGAAGGAACCCGCGTTCGTTGAGCCGATCCACGTACTTTTGTCCGGGTAGTAGGGTGAAGTCAAATTCGCCCGAGCGGTCGTCAAAACTCCCTTCCCGGTCACCCGCGCCATGACGGACGTTAATGAACGTGAGATTGGTCAGGCCGTACTTGGCGCGTAACTTCAGGCAATGCCGCTCCGGCGCGACCACCACATCCAGGGTCCGAAAAAAATCCAGATTGTGTTGGAGGACCATCTCCTTGCGTTTGAATTTCCACTTGGACCATATCGGATCGACCACGGAGTAATACCAGGCGGGTTTGAGCACCTTGAACTGACAGCGGTGGCCAGGATAAAGCATCCCGATGGTACGCGCGGTCGCTAGTTCCTGCTTGGATGAACAGGCGATGAGGACCTCAAGGGCCGGGTACGTGCGCGACAGCTCGAAGGCATACGGAGCCGCGTGGGGCACCTGATGCACGGAGTAATGGTTGAAGAGAAAGCCGATGCGCATGACGATTGCGCGCTGCGTTCCCGTGGACGTGAACAAAAGGGAGGCGTCGCGAGCGCGAAAGATAACACAAACGCCCCCGCGCTTGCCACCCTCGGATGCCAACCTCATGACGCCCACTTCTTTAATTCCCCCCGCACCGCTTCTTCTCCTTGCGCTCCCACCCGCGAGCCGGTAAGATTCGGCCCTTCCTCCAAGGAGCGTGGGAGCCGCAACATGAAAAAAATGACCGGTGCACAAATTGTGATTGAAAGTCTTCTGGCCGAAGGGGTCGATACCATCTTTGGCTATCCCGGCGGCACGATCCTACCGACGTATGATGCCTTGATGATGAATCCCGCCATTCGTCACATCCTGGTGCGCCATGAACAGGGGGCCACCCACATGGGCGAAGGGTATGCCCGGGTCTCCGGGCGACCTGGCGTCGTGTTGGTGACCTCCGGTCCCGGAGCGACGAACACCATCACGGGGATCGCCGATGCGAATATGGACTCGACCCCACTCGTGGTGATCGCTGGCCAAGTGCCCACCAGCATGATTGGCAACGATGCCTTTCAAGAAGCCGATGTGGTTGGCATTTCGCGCCCCTGCACGAAACATAGTTATCTCGTGCGCGATGTGCATGACATCGCCCGAACGATCAAGGAAGCGTTTCACATCGCTGGCAGCGGGCGCCCTGGGCCCGTGTTGATTGATCTACCGAAGGACGTCCAGACGGCAACCGCGCTATTCAAGTATCCAGACACGGTTGATATCCGTGGCTACAAGCCGGTGCTCAAAGGGAACGAACGGCAGATCGAGAAAGCGCTGGAGGCGATCGAAGGCGCTGAACGCCCGCTCTTCTATGTTGGTGGTGGCGTGCAGTGGTCGGACGCGGCCGCACCGCTGACAGAACTGGTGCGCGGACTCAAGATTCCGATCACCACGACCCTCATGGCGCTGGGTGTCTATCCAAGCATGGACCCGTTATGCCTGGGTATGCTGGGGATGCACGGCGGCTATTGGACCAACATGGCCGTCCATCATTGCGACGCGCTGATCGCCATTGGGGCGCGGTTTGACGACCGCGTGACAGGTCGAGTGAATGACTTCGCGCCCAACGCCAAGACTATTATTCACGTTGACATCGACCCCTCGTCCATCAGCAAGAACATTAAGGTCCATATTCCGATCGTCGGCGACATTAAAGAAGTCGTGCAGATCATGCTTAAGAAGGTCAAGAGCCAAGAGAGCCTCGCTCCCCGCCAGAAAGTCTGGGCCGAGTGGCTGAAGCAGATCATGCAGTGGAAAGCCGAGAAACCGTTGCCCTACGAACGGAGTGAACCGGACGATGAGCCCAAGCCGCGCGCGGTCATCGAGGAGATTTATAATCTGACCAAGGGGGATGCGATCATCGTGACCGACGTGGGGCAGCACCAGATGTGGACCGCGCAGATGATGCCGTTTACCCGTCCTCGCTCCTGGCTGACCTCTGGGGGCTTAGGCACGATGGGGTATGGGCTGCCAGCGGGGATCGGTGCGTACTTCGCCGCGCCGGATCGACCGGTCATCGTCATTAGCGGGGATGGCAGTATCCAAATGAATATCCAAGAGCTGTCCACCGCTGTGCAGTACAAGGTGCCAGTGAAAGTGGTCATTATGAATAACTACTATCTCGGCATGGTGCGCCAGTGGCAAGAAAAATTTTATGAGGGTCGCTATTCGCACTCGTACATGGAAGCGATGCCCGACTTTGTGAAACTGGCCGAAGCCTATGGCGCCGCTGGGTTTCGCGTGGCGAAAACGAAGGACTTGGCCGCGACGCTGAGCGCTGCTCTGGCGGTGCCCGGACCAGCGGTGGTCGATGTCACGATCCCTCAAAGTGAAGGGGTTTTCCCCATGGTGCCCGCGGGAAACGCGCTGCACGAGATGCTCTTTGCCTAGAGTGTGGAAAGGGAGAACGCTCTGAGCGAGAACGGGAGGCAGCCGGGGGACCATTTTTACCACGGCGTCATCAAAAAAATTTTCTGGAGCAACGAAACCGGCATCATTCGCAGTGATAGCGGGCGGGAGGTTCCTTTTGTTTTTGAGTTCGTAACGCTGCTTGGTGCGCCGCGTCAGGATATTAACTTCCTACGCCCCGGGATGCGGGTCGGCTATGATGTGGGGTGGACCTCCAAGGGGCTACGTGCCTCCGTCATTAAAATTTACGATTTGTTCGAAGAAACCGTTGAACCAGATCAGACTGGGACCACCAACTATGCTCCCGTGCCCAGCCCTCGTCGGGATAGGGGGAATCCCGCGTATCAACCTCCGTACGTTGGCAATCACGAAGTGCCCGACCCGACACGGTATCGACAGCAGCGCCGCTCGCGCCCGCCACAGGAGCCGCCGCCTGAGAAACCCGCGGCGCAACCAGCTCCACCACCCGCTCGGAACACCGTGCCTGATTCACGACGGTCGAGAAAGCGGTGAAGACTGGCTTATGGCTGGTTCGCTCCGCTCACTCTATGGCCGATGGCAAAAAATCTGCTGCTACAAGCCATAGGCCATCAGCCATAGGCCATCAAGCGTTGACTTCGCGCGCCTTTCTTGCCACACTCCGGCGGAACCATGACAGCACCCTCGCTCATCACTGATGCAATCCGCTCGTGGATCGGTCGCGAAACTCCAGCTTGGACTATTGAAGTGTCGCGGCTGGATGTCCAGCGTTTCGCCGTGGCTACGGATGATCTCAATCCCCTCTATCTCGACGAAGAGCACGCCACGCGGAGTGTTCACGGAGGGCTGATCGCGCCGCCGTTGTTTTACATGGCGCCGTTGACCGAGCCTAAGCCCGAAAGTGAACTGCGCCCTGATGGCCTGCCTTACGAAGGCAAGTTTCCGATTCCCCCAACTCCGTTGCCGCGACTCATGGATGGCGGAACCGAGATCGAGTTTTTTCAGCCCATTCGTGTTGGCGATACCCTGACTGGCCGCAGTAAAATCGTGGACATCTATCAAAAAGAGGGACGGACGGGAGTGCTGATCTTCGTCGTGCGCGAAACCACCTTCACGAATCAGCGTGGCGAGGTGGTGCTCATCGAAAAAGGGGCGTCGATCCTTCGTTAAGGCTCTCACTTATGGCAACCACGCAACTCTACTTCGAGGATGTGACCGTGGGCATGGCGGTGCCGCCACTTACCAAGACCCCATCGAACACGCTGTTATTCCTCTATAGCGCGATCACCTGGAACCCCCAGCGCATCCATTTTGACAAAGACTACACTTTGAGTGAGGGATATCGGGAGATCGTTGTTCATGGCCCGCTGCGTGGCGCATTCCTCTCGCAGCTCCTAACGCATTGGATCGGGGAGGCGGGCGTTCTCAAGAAATTGTCGTATGCCAACCGCGACATCGCCTACGTGAATGAGCCACTCATCTGTACAGGGACCGTGACCCGCACGTGGGTCGAGAACGGCAAAGGCGCGGTTGAATGTGAAATCTGGGCGGAAAATGCCCAGGGCACCCGTCTGACCCTCGGGCAGGCAACGGTGTTGATTCCATTGAAGTACCAACAATCGTAAGCGAAGGTCCACAGTTCGACACTGGACAAGGAACCATACATGGCACGTCGGCGCATCAAAATCATTCACACCTCGGATGTTCATCTCGAAAGCGACACCTTTGGCAAGAGCGAAGAGGGCAAAGCCTTCCGCTTGCGCATCCAACGCTCTTTCCAGAAAGTCGTGGACCGCGTGATTGATGAACAGGCGGATCTCTTTCTCATTGCTGGCGATCTGTTCGACTCCAACCGTGTTCCGGAATCGGGCGTCGAGTTTGTCCACAACGAGCTAGCGCGCGTTCCGTGCCCGGTGGTGTTAATCCCCGGCAACCACGACTGTTTCGACACCCGCTCGATCTATAAGAAAGTGGACTTCACCACGGTGGGCTCGCATGTGTACACGTTGATGAAAGAAGAGGGCGAGAGTATCGAATTTCCACATTTGGACGCCACGGTGTGGGGCAAAGGCATGGTGGAACATGACTATAAGTTTCGCCCCGTCGCAGGCGTGACGCCACGCTTGCGTGACTACTGGCACATCGGTATGGCGCACGGGTATTTCGTCGAGGACGATTCCGTGCAGCGCTCGTCCTTGATCTTGCCCGAAGAGGTGGCGCAGTCCGGGCTCGACTATCTCGCGGTCGGGCACGTACACGTCTTCACCGACCTGAGCCAAGGCGCCACCAAAGCCTGTTATCCCGGCACGCCCTCGCCGCTGCACTATGGCGTGAATGAAGGGGGCAGTGTCGTGCTGGCCGTGCTTGATCCAGAGTCCGGCGTGTCATTCACGCAGCAAAAGATTTTCTTGGATTGAGTCCAAGGAATCGGTTTCCCCACCTTTTCACACACGCTGATTCTGCTATGAGACAGGGCATGGCAGAAAAAGCCGACCTGCACCGCCGCCCACAACGAGTGACCATCAAGGAAATCCTGCGCACGGCGGTGGACCTCGAAAAGAAAACCATGGCGCTCTACATGCGTTTCGCCCGCGTGTTCCAACCCCAAGAAGAGCTGCGTAAATTCTGGTTCACCATGGCCCGCCACGAAGCCAATCACCTCGGCGCGCTCGCTCTCGTGGAAGGAGCCATTGATGGGGAACCCGATCTCGCGGAGAACACCAAAGTCTGGTTTGACCCCTCAACCGTGATCCGACTCCGCTCTTTGTTGAGTGTGTATGGTCGCGAGGTGGGGAAAGGAATCTCGGTCGAGCGGGCGTTTGAAATGGCCCTTGATCTCGAAGGATCGGAACTCGAGGATGTCGTCGTCGAACTGCTCCAAGTCGTAAAGGAGCAGATGCTGCGGGACCAAGCGGTCAAACTCTTGATCCATGATCTGAGCGACTTGAGCTACATGGTGGAGAAGTTCACCACCAACGAGGCGCTGCTGACACGCGCCGACGAACTAGTGGATCGGCGTGTCCATACGTTCAGTGTTCCACACCCAGCGAAAGAGCACCCGCCATTGTCGTAGGTCGGGCAATCCGCAGCCACCAATACCACAAGAAGGAAGGAGAGATTATGGCAACCGCCGTTGAGTCCACGACACCGTCTTATCGATTTGATGACCGCAACATGCAGTGGCGGAAATTAGGGGACTTCGAACACTTCGAGGTCTTCATCTTCTCGGTCGATGAAGCCAAGAACATCGCCGATTTCATTATCAAGTTCGAACCCAGCAAGCAGATATTCCTGCATCGCCACCTCGCCTTGACCAATACCTTCGTCGTTGATGGTGAACATATTATTTATGAAGCCAACGGGAAGGTTCGTGAGG
>JABFSC010000172.1 GCA_013140885.1 Deltaproteobacteria bacterium
TTGCCACCCTGCCCAAAATTGGACAGGCAGGGTGAGGAGAAACAGGAGGATTGGGTGATTCAGAAGAGGAAGGGACACCATATCGGGCATGGAGCCGAGCATGAGGAGGACCGCGAGGACAACGCTCACAATCAGTTTTTCCCTCAGAGTTCGGAGTTCCGTATTGAGGGCTGATTCGGTCTCCGCGCCACTCTCCGGCTGTTCGGCGATGTCATAGCCGGTGGCGACGATGGCTTGGCGTAAATCGTCTTGCGTGGCTTGAGTCGGAAGATAATCAATCAGCGCTTCTTCGCTGGCGAGGTTGACGCTGGCGCGCAGTACACCAGGCGTATGTTGGAGCGCGGTTTCAATCTTCCTGACGCACGAGGCGCAGTGCATCCCGCGAATGCTAAGGAGTAGGGTCGTTGGCTGTGGGGTCGGGTCGGTGTGCGGTGTGGACATGGTCGGGTTGTAGCGGAGTCGCACGGCGGAGTCACGAGTATTGAGTCCGCTTTGCCTTTCTTTTCACGCTTCGCTATACGCCTACAGGAACGAGCCGTCATCGAATAAGGAGGGGACACATCATGTCGTATGCGAACGCCAATGGCGTCAAACTGTACGTTGAAGAAACCGGGGCCGGCTATCCGATCATTTTCGTTCACGAATTCGCCGCTGACCATCGCGAGTGGGAAACGCAGGTGCGGTACTTCTCGCGCAACTATCGCTGTATTACCTACGCCGCGCGAGGCTACTTGCCATCGGATATTCCAGAGGATGATGCGGCGTATGACCACACGCATTTCGCCGATGACATCGCCGCCGTGATCCGCCACGCTGGGGTGCCGAGAGCGCATGTTGTCGGTCTGAGCCAGGGAGCCTACGCGACGCTGATGTTTGGCCTGCGACATCCCCAGATGGCGAGCGCGTTGGTCGCGGCGGGCTGTGGGAGTGGCGCGGTCCAGAATCAGCGTGAGGAATTTCTCAAACAATGCGAGCTGAACGCCCAGAAGTTTGTCCAAGTCGGCTCAGCGGTGATGGCCAAGGAAATGGGGATCAGCCCAACCCGCGTGCAACTGCTCATCAAGGACCCACGCGGATGGCAAGAGTTCAGCGACCATCTCGGTCAACACTCGGCCAAGGGTTCGGCGCTGACGATGAAGAACTATCAAGGCAAGCGCCCGTCGTTGTACGATTTCACTCAACAGTTCGCCGCATTGACGGTCCCCACATTGATCATGGTTGGGGATGAAGATGATCCGTGCATCGAAACCAGCGTCTTTCTGAAACGCACGATTCCGACGGCGGGCTTATTCATCCAGCCGCGCACGGGCCACGCGATCAACCTCGAAGAACCGGCGGCGTTTAATCGCGAAGTGCAGGAATTTTTCAGCACGGTTGAACGTGGCCGCTGGGAACGGCGTGATCCCCGCGCGGCGGTGAGTATTCCGCTTCAGCGGTGAAACGGGTCCAAAGTCCAAGGTCCAAAGTCTGAGAGTTTTAAGTTTCGGGTTTCTGGTTTCGGGATGGCAGGCTTCAGATTTTGGCTCCGGTCCTCAGTCCTCGGTCTCCGGTCTTCTCAAGAAAGCCCCGCCCGATACAGCCGCTGGCGTCGGGTCCCGCTCGCCAGCGCCCGGAACAGGAGGCCACGAAAGACCATCAGGACATAAAACAGCACGGCGCTGAGGACCGCCATGAGGACGCCTGTCACCGAACCGTACAATAGCTCGTTACTCCCGAACGTTGGCGCCGAGAGACTCCCACTTTGGGAGACCACGGCCATGAACGGGAGTGGAGCGATGAACGAGAGCAGCGCGATCGCCACGAGTGGGGTGAACCATTCGATCCCGTTTTCCCGCAGAAAATCCACACTTTCTTGCAGCATGTCGAAGCCGTCACTGCGCCCTTGATAGACAATTTCCGGGATCGGGTTCAGGACGATCAGCAAGATGAGATGGATCAACAAGGAGATGGGGCCAGCTCCCACCATCCCAGGAAGGATGATGGACAGCGCGAGTTGCAGGATAAAAAAGAAAAACAGGATTGTGATCACTGGGCTTAGACAGGGCCGCCAACTTTCGCCCAGCTCCGCGATGGTCATGCGGCTTCCCGCCACCACGCCCGCGATGAAGTACAGGTAAGAACTGGTACACAAGGCGAGGACAAATCCCAGAAGGAATCCGCCCAACATGCCGAGCGGAGCGGCGATGAGGCCAGCGAGGAGGAGGATGAACCCGTACACGAGTGGGAGAAACGCGATCCACCAATTTTGTCGCGCGTTCTTCCACGTATCACGCGCGACTTGTTGGTAGAGTTGCAGGGTGGTGGTGATGAGTGCCTGCCAGTTCATTGTCCCTCGGTTCGTAAAGATGCCTTGCTTCTTACCACGTGGCCGCGAGGAAAGGAATTGTCACAACGGGCGCGGCCCAACATTTGCGCTCGATGGGAACCTCACGTAGGGTAGGATGACTTTACGCACCGTGGAGGAGGATGGCATGAGGAATCAGCTTTTTGCCCGCAAACCGCTCAAGATGTTGCTCGAAGAGATGGCGGGAGAGCATCGGTTACGGCGTGTGCTCGGGCCTTGGCAACTCACCGCGCTGGGGATTGGCGCGATTATTGGCACTGGCATCTTTGTCCTCACCGGTGTCGCCGCGCACGATAAAGTTGGACCGGCGCTGACGTTATCGTTCATGGTCGCGGGCGCGGCCTGTATCTTCGCGGCCCTGTGTTATGCCGAATTCGCGTCCATGGTGCCGGTCGCTGGGTCCGCGTACACGTATGCCTACGCGACCCTGGGCGAACTATTCGCCTGGATCATCGGCTGGGATTTAGTGCTGGAGTATGGGGTAGCGAGCGCCACGGTCGCGCATGGCTGGTCCCACTATTTTCAGGACTTCATCGGAATCTTTGGCCTCAAGCTCCCACATGTTTTTACCAACGCGCCGTTCGACTTTGATCCCACCACGGGCTTGCTGGTGGCGACGGGGACGCTGTTCGACTTACCCGCGTTGGTGATCTCGTTGCTGATGACGGTGGTGCTCGTGGTCGGCATTCAGGAAAGCGCGCGGGTGAACGCGGCGATGGTCGTGGTGAAATTGGCCGTGGTTCTGTTCGTCATCGTGGTGGGCGCGTTCTATATCGATCCCCAGAACTGGGTGCCGTTCGCGCCCTATGGCTACACGGGGATCAGTATTTTTGGTCATACGCTGATGGGACAAACCGGACCGGCGGGTGAACCGCTGGGGGTGTTGGCTGGAGCGGGGACGATCTTTTTCGCCTATATCGGCTTTGACGCCGTGTCGACGCAAGCGGAAGAGGCGCGCAACCCGCAGCGCGATGTGCCGATTGGTTTGATGGCCTCGCTGGTGCTGTGCACGATCCTCTATATCGCGGTGGCGGCGGTGCTGACCGGGATGGTGCCCTACGACAAAATCAATGTCGATGCGCCAGTCTCCGACGCTTTTCGTCAGGCGGGGTTACCGTGGGCGCAGCTCCTGATTTCGGTGGGCGCGCTGACCGGCATTACGTCCGTCTTATTGGTGCTGATGTTGAGCCAGCCGCGGGTGTTTTTGGCGATGGCGCGTGACGGTTTATTACCCAAGAGTTTCTTTGGCGCTGTGCATGAGCGCTATCAGACGCCGTGGAAATCGACGATTCTGACCGGCATTTTTGTTGGACTGATGGGGGCGCTCATCCCGTTGCGCGTACTGGCCGAACTGGTGAATATCGGCACGTTGCTCGCGTTTGTGATTGTTTGTGCCGCCGTGCTGGTGATGCGGCGCGTGAATCCTGATACGCCGCGGCCCTTCCGCTGTCCGATGGTGCCACTGGTGCCGATCTTGGGGATTGGCTTTTGTCTCTTATTGATGTTCTCGCTGCCGTCGGAAAATTGGCTGCGATTGTTTGTCTGGCTGGGGATTGGGTTCGTGATTTATTTCGCCTATGGCCGACATCACAGCGTGTTGGCGATGTCTTCCCGGAGGGGAGTCTGAGAGTCTTAGGAGTCCAGGAGTCTTAGGAGTCCAGCATTTGAGACTCCTGGACTCCTAGACTCCTGGACTTTATTCCGGCTCGTATTTAATCAGCGTCCGCGATCCGTCGGCGATCCCGTCGCGGAAGTTCTTTTCGTAGGACGACCAGCCGTCGGCGTATTTCTTGGCGAAAGATTCGAACATCACTTTGTTGACCTCGGCATCTTTCACGACTGATCCCTTGGCATTGAACGAAGGGCCGTCAGGTTTACCGATGGCGATCTTGGCTTTCGTTTTCCCCGCTTGGATGCGCTTCGCTCGGTGGGTGGTCGTTGGCGAGCACACCCACACCGCGCCGTTATGCGGGAAAAACCAAATTTCCGCGGCCTTACCGAACTGGCCATCCTTGCGCTCGCTTTGGATGTAGACGTACTTACTGCTGTCGAGCGTCTT
>JABFSC010000718.1 GCA_013140885.1 Deltaproteobacteria bacterium
CGCGACGCAACAGATCAGCACCATCCACCAACCGTAGAAGAGGCGCGGAGTCGAAGCGGGGGTATTCATGTCGCCCTCTTATCGCAGTTGTGGAAGCGGAGCTAGAGGCGGGAAGGGGAGTGCGGAGTTGGGGGCAAGTAGGGTGCGCTCCGCGCGGCAACCTGCGGTGATCTCGACTACTCTCGCTTAGACGCCAGTCAAGAGTATTTCTTTCGAGTCGGAGTTTGTCGACAAGGCGTAGGTGTACTGCCCAAAGTACGCAACACGCACATCTTGTTTGTATTTTTTGAGGAGGGCAATAAGTTCCTCTTCCGTGGGGATGCCGTCGCTCCGATAGGAAACAACGAGGATACTTTTGTGATAGCGAGAGAAGAGCGTATCAAAAGCCGCGTGAATCCGGGTTTTGTCCGTCCAAGGTGCTGGCTGAGGTTTCAAGCGACGGTGCTTGGAGGTGTGGTCAATGCGAGCCGCCCATTCCTGGCCTAACGTGAGCCCTTCCAAGAAGTGATAGAAGTCGAGGTAATCAACCGCTGCCCCGCGTTGGGAGAGATAGGGTGGGTCGATGTACACGAGGTCGTAGTCCCCAGAAACAGTGAGCGCATCATAGTTCACTGCGCGATTTTCTCGCCCATTATCAAAAATGGCGCTATTCGCTTCACCAACGAAGACCTTGAACCATTCGTCGGACGGTCTATCCCAGCTTGTTTTATTGCCGAAGGAGCGAGACACCTCGGCCATGCGGATATAGAGATTTTTGCGGTGAAATAAGTTGTAGGGACGTTTGATGATGCAGGCTTGGCACAACGCGAAGAAGGCGAGCGCGCTTTTGTATGGATCGGACAGGTAGCGAATGTTGGCTATCGTTTGGTCAATCCACGCATTCTCCTCATCCGTGAAGTAAATGTCGGAAAAAGTTTCGAAGACGAATGCGGGATAGTTGATTTCTTGGTGTCGCTGGGGAAGCCACGTGACTTCTTCGGTGCTAAGACGGGTGTCCTGGTTCTCAATGAGCGCCAATCCAATCTGGTGGTTGAAGCGCAGGATGTCATTGTAGGTGACTTGCTTTCCCTCCTGTTTGAAGCGGTAGGAGATTGCTCCTGTCCCGCCAAAGGCGTCGAGGCACGAGTGAAAAGGCAAGTCGCTCAGTTGTCGCCAAATCCAATCCGTCAGTTTCGCTTTACTGCCCTGATAACGAGTAGAGGGAAACTGGGCTGTGACATCGGGAAAAAGTGTGGGCTGATACGCGGTCGATTTTGACATGAACCTCAGAATCCCAATGCCTTGGCCGCCATGTCGAGCACCACAGGAACCGAGAATGTCGTCCGTGCTAGGCGTAGGTCTTTATTCTTACCCCCGGCGAACAGTCCCGACGCGCTGAGCCAAAAGGCGGTGCTACGCATCATGTAGAGAATTTCGTAGTAGCGACAGGCGTCGAAGTCGATGGTCAGCCCGGTCATCTGTTGGTAGGTGTCGATGAAGAACTCGCGCTCAACCACGCACGACAGCAGCGGCGACCCTTCACGGTTTAAGTCCGAGAGCACATACGCGACATCATACATGGGGTCGCCAATCACTTGCAGTTCCCAATCAATGATGGCGGAAATGAGGTCATCTTTGATCATCAGGTTGCCGGTCCGGTATGCGCCATGCACGAAGGCGAGTCGTTGGGTCTTTGGGGCATTGGCCTTGAGCCAGAGGAGCAGCTCGGTGAGCACGGGTTCTGGCTTGCGCGCCGACTGTTGAATGAGCGACTCCCACTTGGCGACTTCGCGCAGGGCAAAGTCGGTGCCGGGGCCTGGCACGCCGATGAAATCGAGTCCCGCCGCGCGCCAGTCGAGATTATGAAGTGAAGCAAGCGCCTCGATAAAACTGCGCGGTAGCTTCCCACGTTTGGCGGCTTCGGCATAGAACTGCTTGCCGACTTTGGACCACGGGTTTGTCGCTTCCCCTTCGACTTTCTCCATGATGAAAAACGGGCCATCCAGGATCGTAGGGTCTTCCTCAAGCCAATAGGCTTTGGGAGTTGGCGCTGGCGTGGGTTCGAGGGCTTTGATGACGCGATACTGCTCTTTCAAATCGGACAGGCCGCGCAACAAGCCGACGCCAGGGTCTTTGCGCAGGCAGAATCCGCGTGTCACGTCCTGGCCGTTTTCTTTCCAGTGCGCGTAGAAGACGTAAATCTCATGCGACCAGCCGACGGCGGTCTGGACGAACTGGGACAGTGAGAGTTCTTTTGCTTGCGGCAATTTGCTCTGGAGATACGCGATAATTTTGTCTTGCGTGGATTGGGGCATAACGTAGTTCTCAGTTGTCAGTCTTTAGTTGTCAGTTTTCGGAGCGCAAAACTCATTCCGCTTTTCCCACGATTTTCAACTCTTGATCCAGCAGGTGGCGTAACGCGAGGCGCACCCGCTGGTTCGCGGCTGTGAATGTCTCTGGACCAAGTCGCTCTTTTTCAGCGTAGAGCCACTCAATAAGCCGACATAAGCGCGCTTCCGAGTCCGGCGTATTGGCGATGGCGGGGGGCTTGCCCGCGAGCAAGGAGGTGAGGTCGTGGAACAGATTGTTCAGCGTGTGCGTCTTTTCGTCATCAATGTCGTGGCGCTCCTCAACTTGGCGCGAGACAAACTCAAGAATGACGGCGGCCATGTAGGCTTGAGATTTGGGGTACGGGTCGGCGACGGCGGGTGCGATGACGTTTCGTAATGAGGCAATGACTTCTTTGAGTAATTCATGTGCGGCAATCATAAGTGGGAGACATAGACAGCCCGCTCTTCGTTGTCAAAGGGGTTCGGCGCGGTATCTCCTGACGATTACCGGAATGCGCTCCCGCGTGTCACGAGGGCTTGGTCGGGTCTGGACGGTTCTGAACAAACTGCCAGCCAAATCGCCCTTTAATGCACAGGTGTCCATGCCCCACTTCGTGATCCGCGGGTGAGGTCACTTTCACGATCTGATTGTCTTGGACATGGAGAGTCAGCGTGCAACCGACCCCACAATAGGGACAGATGGTGTCCGTCTGGGTTTGTTGCTTCTCTTCCCAGGCACCCGCCTGACGCAGATCGTATTCGCTCTGGAACATCAACGCGCCGGTAGGGCAGACGCCAATGCAATTGCCACAATAAACACAGGCGGAGTCAGGAAGTGGGACCGCGAACTCGGTGGAAATGCGGGCATCAAACCCGCGCCCAGCCACCGCGATCGCGAACGTGTTCTGCGCATCGGTGCCGCAGGCTTCCACGCATTTGTAACAGAGAATGCAACGGGAATAGTCGCGGATGTACAGGTCGTTGTCGAGCTTGACTGGCTGGGTGACGGTGGCCGCGGTCAGTCCATCAGGCTCCTGATGGTGGCCGGCATGACGATGGTCTCGCGTTTCGTTCGTAGCTGCCGACGGACCGAATCGCTCCGGCTGGGCGTCGTATCGCCGCAGGTAGTCTTTTACCGACGGGGCCAGGGAGAGGTCCACGGACGAAGCGAGCAACTCCAACACGAGACGCCGGCTGAGGCGCACGCGCGCTGAATCCGTTTGCACGACCATGCCATTTTCCGCCTTGCGCGAACATGCGGGCACGAGGGTGCGCGAGCCCTCAACTTCAACCACGCATACCCGACAGACATTAACTGGCGTCAGATTCTCTCCATAACACAACGTCGGCGTCGAGATCTGTTGCGCACGGCACGCGTCCAGCAGTGTCGTTCCTTCTGGAACACGAACGGGCTGTCCATCAATCGTCAACTCAACCACACGTTTCGCGGATGTTGAAAATGTCGCGGGCATAGTGTCCTTATCCTTAGAAAAGATTCAGTTTAGTGAGAGCGGATTCAATGGCGCTGGCGGCGGTCTGCCCTAAGCCGCAAATCGAAGCGTCACGCATGACCTGGCCGATCTCCGCGCGGAGCGTCAACTCATCTTGTCGAGATGTGAGGAGTTGCCCGGATTTCATGCGTTGCAACCATTCTTCTTGCCGCACCGTGCCCACCCGACAGGGCACACATTGACCGCAGGACTCGTCGCGGAAGAAAGCAGCAATGCGCAGCAGAATCGCCTTGAGGTCAACCGAGTCATCGAAGACCATGATGACGCCTGAACCAAGGGTCGCGTTGCGTGCACGGACCCCGGCGAAGGTCAGCGGCATATCTAGCTCGTCGGGTGTGACAAAGACGCCCGCGGCGCCACCGAGTAAGATGGCCTGCAACGGACGTTGGTCCCGCACGCCACCCGCCAGCGCCAATACCTGGCGGAGGGTCGCGCCAAACTCCACTTCATACACACCAGGCCGTGTCACACAGCCTGAGACGCAGAAGAGTTTTGGTCCAGTCGAATCCGGGGTGCCAATCGCCGCGAAGGCGGGACCTCCATGCTGGACGATAGCGAGGACGTTCACCAGTGTTTCGACATTATTGATCACGGTTGGTTTTCCGAACAACCCGATTTGCACTGGGAACGGTGGCTTGTTCCGTGGCTCGCCACGATAGCCTTCGAGCGAATTCAACAGGGCGGTTTCTTCGCCGCAGATATACGCCCCAGCCCCCCGACGCAGCTCGAGATCGAAATGGACCCCCTGTCCCATGATATTCTCACCCAATAAGCCGCGCGTGCGTGCTTGGGCGATGGCGTTCTCGAGGCGCGTGGTCGCGTGCGGATATTCGCCACGGATGTAAATGTAGCCGCGCTCACAACTCGTCGCGAACCCAGCGATCGTCATGGCTTCAAGCAACGCGAAGGGGTCCTCCTCCATGATGACACGGTCCTTGAACGTGCCGGGCTCGGACTCGTCGGCGTTGCACACGAGATAGTGTGGGCGCGCGGCGGCACGAGCAACCGCTTCCCATTTGCGTCCCATGGGGAACGCGGCTCCACCGCGACCAAGCAACTGCGCGTCGGTCACCTCGCGGAGCACTTCGTCGGGACCAATCTCGATCGCGCGTCGCAAAGCGGCATACCCACCATGCGCACGATAGGAATCAAGACTGGTAGGGTCCGCCACACCCACGCGCCTGAGCAATCGCAGCGTGGGATCGCCAACTTGTGGAATCGGCACGTCCGTGATGGGTGGCGTCGAGCCGCCGCTCAAGGCCGCAACAATGTCAGACGCCTGTGTGGGCGCGAACACCTGACTGCTTGGCGAAGCCCCCGCGGTCACACACAGCGCCGCGGGGGCACGTTCACAGAGCCCGAGACAAGGACTGCGGTGCCACGTCACGCGTCCATCTTTGCTGGGCGTGCCCGCAGGGCCGAGTGTTAGCGCGAGGGCCGCGCAGACGCGCTCCGCCCCATTCGCCATACAGGCGATGTCATCGCAGACATGCACCGCGACTGGGGGCTGCGGCGTCAAGGAAAACAGGGCGTAGAAGCTCGCGACGCCATACGCTTCCGCTGGAGGAATGTCGAGACGTTGACAGATGTAGTTCAGTGCCTCTGGACTAATCCAGCCCATGCGATCGTGGACCGCGTGCAGCGCGGGTAACAGGAGGTGTCGTCGCGCACGCTGGGCGTGACCGCCGTGCGCCTCACGTCCATCCTTGGTGATGTCGCGTCTCCCCCCCGACCAGCCGGACTCCGGCGCGCCCAGGACCGCATCAACGGCGGCTTGTTCTTCTGGTTTCGCTGGGGTCTCTCGTAAACGCAGATCCATGGTGCTCTCGATTCTCCTCTCGCGGATTTCAGTCAGGTTGTTCCATAAGTGACGTTGTCTCCGCGGACCGTGTCAGGTGCACGCCAGCGGGCCCCAACTTTTCAATACGGATGGCGGTCGCTTTGAACTCGGAGGTCCCTGACTTGGGGTCGATGGCTTCTATCGTCAATTGGTTCGTGTCCACCTCATCGGGAAAGTGCAGCGTCATAAACGCCAAGCCAGGACGAAGGGACGAATCATAGCGCACTGGCGCGGTGATCGAGCCCCGGCGAGAAGAAATCCGTACGCGTTCTCCCTCGGTGACGTTGTAGCGCACGCCATCTTCGGGCGAGAGGTCAAGCGTCTCCCCACGGCGCAGAGGGGAACGGTACCCTCCAGTTTGGACGCCCGTATTGTAGGAATCGAGACGCCGCCCCGTCGTCAGACGAAGCGGAAAGGCATCGTCGAGACGATCTACTGGAGGATCGTGCTCCACCGCATGAAATGGCGCTTTCGGTCCTCTCACCGGCTCTTCCCACAAGCGATCATGGAGCAATGGCGACCCAGGATGGTGCTCGTCATAACACGGCCACTGGAGGCCGCCATGCTCTTCGAGCCGCGCGTAGCTCATGCCCGTATGATTCGGACTCAGGCGGCGTAATTCGTCCCACACCGCCGACGCCGTGGGCTGCCCCCACTCGTAGCCAAATTGACGAGCCAGATCGCAAATAATCGTAATGTCATCGCGAGCGAGACCAGGGGCAGTGAGCGCTTTCCGCACCCGTTGGACGCGCCGCTCGCTGTTGGTCACGGTTCCTTCCGCTTCACACCAACTGGCGGAAGCGGGAAAGACCACGTCCGCCAACTCAGCCGTGGCCGTCAGAAAAATGTCCTGCACCACCAGATGCTCAAGCCCTTCGAGCAAATGCAGCGCATGCGATACGTCGGCTTCTGATTGGGCGGGATTCTCCCCGATCACGTACAACGCGGTGAGTTCGTGCCGCTCCATCGCGGCAAACATATCGCTAAGATGCCAACCGCGCGTGGCGGGAATCGACTTCCCCCAGACCGCCTCGAATTTGCCACGGAGCGCGGCGTCTTCGACCTGCTGGAACCCCGGCAGACGGTCTGGCAGCGCCCCCATATCACCGCCGCCTTGGACATTATTTTGCCCACGCAACGGATTGAGCCCTGAGCCATAGCGTCCGACATGGCCGGTCAACAACGCCAAGTTGATAAGAGCTAACACGTTATCCACCGCGTTGTGGTGCTCAGTGATCCCCAAGGTCCAGCAGATCATGGCGCGGTCCGCGCGTGCATAAGCATGGGCCAATTCTCGGATCACGGAAGCGGGCACCCCGGTTTCGCGCTCCGCGTGGGCGAGCGTGTACTTCTCCACGCTGGCGCAGTACTCCGCGAATCCGGTCGTGGCGCGGGCAATGAACGCCGGATTCGTGAGTCCCGCCGCGATGATCTCTCGGCCCATCGCATTCGCCAGCACGATATCCGTCCCAACATCGAGCCCGAGCCAGGCATCCGCCCATTGCGCGGAACTGGTGCGGCGCGGATCAATGACATACAGCCGCGCGCCATTGTGCACCCCTTTCAGCACGTGGTGAAAAAAGATCGGATGGGCATCGCGGGCGTTTGAGCCCCACAAGATGATGAGGTCGGTCTCCTCAACCTCCTTATAGGAACTCGTGCCACCCCCGGCACCAAAAACCGCCGCCAGACCGGCGACGCTTGGCGCGTGTCAGGTGCGGTTACAACTATCGATGTTGTTCGTGCCGATCACCAGACGCGCGAACTTCTGCGCCATGAAGTTGGTCTCGTTCGTCGCCTTTGAGCAGCTAAACAGGCCAACCGTCCGTGGGCCATGTTTTTCGAGCGCGGTCCGAAAACCGTGCGCGGCGCGTGTCAGCGCCTCATCCCAACTCGCGGCGCGTAAGCGTCCATTCTCACGAACAAGCGGTGTGGTCAGCCGAACGTATGATCGTTTCATAACACATTCCTTGTTTTCGCTACCGATCCAGCGCGATCCGTTCTGGATGGGTATACACATTAAAATGGCGATCACGGAGAAACCCGACCACCGTCATGCCGAAGCGTCGCGCGACCTGCACGGCAAGGCTAGAAGGCGCCGACACCGCGCAAATAATGGGGACCCGCGCCATCGCGGCTTTTTGCATAATCTCGAAACTGAGCCGACCGGAGACCAGCAGCACATGCCGCGCCAGCGACGGCTCCCCCGCGAGCACATGGTACCCCACCACTTTATCAACGGCATTGTGACGCCCCACATCCTCGCGCACGAGCAGCAACCGACCCGTGAGATCAAAGAGACCCGTCGCATGGAGGCCACCAGTTCGCGCGAACAGTTGTTGGGCCTGCCGAAGAGCCTGGGGCAGCTCGACAATGAGCGAACGCGCGATGACGGAACCAGGAGCAACCGGATCACAATGGACCGCGATCTGTTCGAGCGAGGCTTTCCCACAAATACCGCAACTCGAAGTCGCATAGAAATTGCGCTTCAAGGGGGCGAGGTCAAATGGGTGTGAGAGTGTCACGGTCGCGGTATTGCATGGTTGTCCATCAAGTTTCCGCGTGTTCGCTTCGATGTGTACAATTTCCGCGCGTGAGCGAATCAGTCCTTCGGTATACAAGAACCCAATCGTTAGCTCGTCGTCGTCTCCTGGGGTGCGCATGGTCACGGCAACGCTCAAGGCGTCCTGGCCCGGTCCCTGCACGCGAATCTCCAGGGGTTCTTCTGGAGCGAGCCAATCCGTGCAGTCGAGGACCACATCCTCCTGGACGGACATGATCTGTGTTGCGGTTGCGTCATTGCGCGGGTGGAGATGGTCAATCATATCGTGCCGTGGACGGCAGCGCCGCCCTTTCTGGAGCATGAACATAAAGGGCTTTTTCTCGTTGTGCTAGATCAACATAACGAGAAGGAAAAAATCCATACCACATTGTTCGTCGTGTTACTCGAGGCGGCCAACCGCCGCGTATGTTCTCTTTGACAGCGATGGGCCGTGCGCGGTATAAGTCAGCCCGTCGCGCCTGACGCGCCAAAGGAGGGATCAACATGAGTCTCAAAGGAAAAGCGGCGATCACGGGTTTCGCGGAAATGAGCCCACAAAAAGATGCGGAGGGCCGAACGCCCTTGGGCATCATGGCGACCGTGGCCAGGGAGGCGATCGCCGATGCGGGGCTCGAGAAAAAGGACATTGATGGTCTGCTCACCGGCTGGGCGATGGGGGAATACAGCATCCTGTGGCCCTCGGTGGTCGCGGAATATCTGCGTCTGCAACCGCGCTATTTCAACCAGGTTGAACTTGGCGGAGCCTCCGCCGCTGGCATGGTCTGGCGCGCGGCAGCGGCGATTGATGCGGGAATGTGTAATACGGTGCTGTGTGTCCTGGGGGATACGCGCCGGGTCTCGACACCTGGGCGCAAGCTGCCGCCATTTCCTCCGAATGATGCCGAGTTCGATGCCCCCTATGGCTTGATCGCGGCGAACCCCGGCTATGCGCTGATCGCGCGGCGGCACATGGCGGAATTTGGCACGACGCCACAACAGATGGCGAAAGTCGCGGTCGATCAACGGAAAAATGCTTGTAAGAATCCCGCCGCGATCTTCGGCGCGAAGGAAATTACTATTGACGATGTGTTGAACTCCCGGATGATTGTCGATCCGCTGCATTTGCTGGAGATCGTGAGCCCGTGCACGGGAGGTGGCGCGTTCATCGTGACCAGTGTCGAACGGGCGAAACGTGGACCTCACCGCGCCGTGACCCTGCTGGGCGCGGGAGAAGCGGGTGGTCATTGCAGTATTACGAATGCCCGGAGTTTAACCACATCGCTGGTCAAACCCGCCGCCGAGGGCGCCTTTCAGATGGCTGGAGTCTCGCCGAAGGATATGCACTTTGTCCAGCCGTATGATTGCTACACCATCACTGTCATTGTGTCCCTAGAAGACGCCGGGTTCTGCAAGAAAGGGGAGGGTGGTCGCTTCGTGGAAGAACACGACCTCAGCTACAAGGGCGACTTTCCGTGCAACACCCACGGTGGACAACTGTCATTTGGACAGCCTGGACTGGCGGGTGGGATGAGTCATGTCATCGAAGGTGTGCGACAACTGATGGGACGTGGTGGTGCGCGTCAGGTGAAGAATGCGACCATCGGCTATGTCAACGGCAACGGCGGCATTATGAGTGAGCAGTGCAGCCTTATTTTGGGAATCCAATAGAGGAGTACGAGTATGGCAGACTATAAGAAACCGTTGCCCCATCCGACTGCGGTCACCCGCCCCTTTTGGGAAGCCGCGAAACGACACGAGTTGCAAATTCAACAATGTGGGGCCTGTCACGCGCATGTGTTTTATCCGCGCGAGGTATGTCCAGAATGCCTTTCGCCCGAACTGGGCTGGGTAAAAGTGTCCGGCAAAGGCACGCTGTATTCCTACACGATCGCGCAGGCACCGACGCACCACTCGTTTACCGAGGACGTGCCGTATGTGATCGCCATTGTTGAGCTGGCGGAAGGACCGCACCTCACCTCGAATATCGTTGGGTGCCCCATTGAGAGCCTGAAGGTGGATATGCCGGTCGTGGCGTCTTTCGTGGATGTGACGCCGGACATCACCTTGGTGAAATTTCGGCCGGCGTAGTTGGGGGCTAGGGGGGGGGAATACGACCGAGACGTGAGGACTGAGGGCTGAGTGAAAAGGGAAAAAGGAATCCCTCTTTCTCGTTCTTCACTCGGTCCTGTTGACTCCGAACTCTGCTTCTCTGCCTTTGCTTACCTGCGCCCTGAACGCTTTCACCGTATTTTGCATCAGCATTGAAACGGTCACCGGGCCGACCCCACCGGGAACGGGGGTCATAAACGCGGCGCGCTCTTGCGCGGGGGCGAATTCCACATCCCCCACCACGCGCGTGCCGACCTGATTAATTCCCACATCAATCACGACCGCTCCTGGACGGACCCACTCGCCACGGATGACTTCCGGTGACCCGACCGCGACGACCAGGATTTCCGCTCGCCGCACGTGCTCGGCCAAGAGGCCACGCTTCGCGGTGGCGATGTGACAGATCGTGACCGTTGCCAGGCGGTCGAGCAGCATCAGACTGACTGGTTTACCAACCAGCTCGCTGTGTCCCACAATGACCGCTTCCTTGCCTTCCATGTCGATCCCGGTCGCGTCGAGCAACCGCATCACGGCGAGCGCCGTACACGAGCCCACACGCATCTCTCCGATCAGCACGGAGCCGACATTTTCGGGGTGGGTCCCATCGACATCCTTTGTCGGATTGATGGCGTTGACCAACACCGATCGGCGCAGGTGGGACGGCAGTGGAAGTTGAAGAATCACGCCAGTGACTTCCGGGTCAGTATTGAGTTGATGAAGGCGACGGAGCACCTCCCGCTCATCAGCGTTGTCCGGGAGATGGTACCATCGATATTCGATTCCCAGTGCGCGTGCGATGCGGTTTTGGGAACGGATATACACTTCAATGGCCGGGTTCGATCCCACATAGACACTGACCAAGACTGGGCGTCGCCCAGTCTTGTGCATTAACTCGGGAATCTCCCGTTTGAGTTCGGCATAGACACTCGCGGCGATACTTTTTCCTTCAACAATCTGGGCGCTCATTAAATTTACCCTAGCTTCTGCCGAAGAGTTAGGAAAGAGCACGGGACATTTGGTGATTTGCTAGACATGTTGGAGAGACGAAGGGTGCGCGAAAAGTGTCACACAGTTGACAGGAGTGCTGCTTTTTTTGTCACAAATTGTCAAAAAAAACAGGAAATCGCGTGAAATTTTTGGCCTGTTTGTTGCGTCTTATTAGCTAAGGAAGCATTGAGAGGAGCGGACAATGGACACGCACGAAGAACATCAAGACTCTGTATCACTGGGAGACCTCGTTCCCGAGAACGACAACAATCCGATTGCCGCTCGCGTGCGCATGAGCGGAGAGTTTCGCTTAATGTGGGCGGTCTTCGAGGATGGACTCGATTGTTACTTGCGGTATGCCGATCATCCCTCGCATCATATGCAGGAGCGGTTCCGCGAGGCCAAAGCGTGGATCGAATCCGATGAAGACAAGTGGTTGTTTAGCTTTGTTAATATTTGCCAGGTATTTCAGATTGACCCGAGCTATCTGCGCAACGGACTCCGTCGTCGGGTAGCCGAGGTGTATGCGAAGCCAAGCGCGACCCCGTTGCGGCGGGCAGCCTAGTTTCACAAAAAAGTGTCGATACCCTTGGAGGAACAATGAAAACTTTCTATGAATACTTCCTTGATGAAGTCCAACGGCGTCAAGAGATGGGAGAAATTGATCCTGAGAAAGCACGCCGGTGGGTGACGGAAATCAAAACGCAGTTGCAGGAATACGCGGAGCACCAGCCTGCCGCCCCGATCGCGCAAATGCCCGTGCAACACTAACAGTTCCACGCTGTTCGTGAGCTTTTCTTCCTGTTGAGCGTGAGGGGGCCGTCCCTCCCTTCGTGCCCCTCCCTCGGCATACGCAACGATGGGACGATGATCCGCCCCATCGTCTGAACCTCGCCGTCGAACATCCTTCCGCGACCTTTTGATCGCATACGACCGCCGTTGAAGGGTGGCAGGTCCTCAGCTACTGTGGCCGCGATCCAATTTCAAGTTCAAGATAGAGGAGTAGCTGCGCATGGAACGAATGCCCACGCGGGCCGTCCGTATCGGCAAGGTGCAAGTTGGTGGCGGGGCACCTATCGCCGTGCAGAGCATGTGTGCCACGAAGACCACGGATATTGATGCGACCGTCGCGCAAGTGCATCAGCTTGCAGTCGCCGGAGCTGGCGTTGTCCGTATCGCCGTCGACAATCCCAAGGAGGCGGCGGCCCTCAAGGAAATTCGCGCGCAAACGACCGCGACGCTCTCGGTCGATCTGCAAGAAAACTATAAAATGGCGGCCCTTGTCGCGCCCTACGTCGATAAAATCCGGTACAACCCCGGCCATCTGCACCACATCGAAAAAGGCAAAACCATTCCGCAAAAAGTGGCATGGATGGTGAACATCGCCCGTGAGCACGATGTAGCCCTCAGAATTGGCGTGAATTGTGGTTCCGTTGCCCCGGAGTTCTTGAACAAATATCCTGGCGACCAAATGGAGGCGCTGATCCAATCGACGCTGTATCACTGCCAACTCATGGAGGACTTAGGGTTTGCGCGTTTCGTTGTATCAATGAAGGATTCCGACCCCGCCAAGGTGATTGAAGCCAATACGCGCTTCGCCCAAGCGCGCCCTGATGTGCCCCTGCATTTGGGAGTCACCGAGGCTGGGTTGCCGCCCGATGGCATCATTAAGAGCCGTCTCGCCTTCGAGAAACTCCTCGCCAAAGGCATGGGCGACACGATTCGGGTGTCGCTGACGCTCCCCAACGACAAGAAACACGAAGAAGTCACCGCCGGGTTTCAGATTATCGAGGATGTGAAAGCTGGCCGCTTTCTCTCAGTGCCGGACTTCGGCAAAGGCATGAACATCATCTCGTGTCCGAGCTGCTCGCGGGTGGAGAACGAGAAGTTTGTGGAACTGGCCCAGCAAGTCAAGGAGATGACCACTTACGCGAAAGCGCACAAAATCACCATCGCGGTGATGGGGTGTCGTGTGAACGGTCCGGGCGAGACTGATGATGCCGACCTGGGATTGTGGTGCGGTCCGACCACGGTCAACCTTAAAAAGCAGAGCGTCAAAGTTGGCAATTTCGGCTACGACGTCGTCCTCGCCCGCCTCAAAAAGGAATTGGACCAATTGATCGCCGAACGTGCGAGCTGACGCACCACAGGTGCCGTGAGGATTGTTGGCGGAGGGGCGGGTTTCATACCCGTCCCTTTCGTTTGGGGGACGCGAAGATATCACTGTGTGTGATTGATTTCTCCGAAGCCGGAGAGCTGGTGCCTGATGTCGGGGCTTCCCAGCATTGCAAAAGCCGAGGTCACGTGAACACCGGATGGCCGTTACGTCTCACTCCAACGCGGACAGAGACCCTCCCCTCCCACACATGAAGAACCGCCGCCGCTTCGTCGTTTCGGCATGTTCGCAACTGTTGATCATTTCCTCGGTGACCGTTTCCACAAGCATACTCGTGCTTCGCCAATCTCGGCATGAACGGGAAATCTTCTCTGTTTCTCGATTCTCCTCCGTTCCTCCTGATCGTATCAAGGAATTTTTTAACGGCTTCTTACGGCGGTTTGCACTTGAATGAGGAGAGAAAGAAGGTGGGCCGGAATAAGCGGAGCGTTTCTGGTATGGACGCTCGTGCCAGGAACGGCCTGCGGCTTTATCCCGACCTACGGAAACTACGGAAACCGGTATGTCTTCTCTTTCAAATAACAATGGTTCGGACACTTTTTCGTAAGTCACTGTTTATAAAGGACTTTTTTCAATTTGCACATTTACAAAAACTACTGGAAAATCAGGGGCTTACAAATTCCGAGACTAAAAGTGTCCGAAGTATTGA
>JABFSC010000491.1 GCA_013140885.1 Deltaproteobacteria bacterium
AGCGCCAGCGGTGAACAACAAACCTCCGAGCACCACGATGCCACCAGCGACACCAACCAGGGTCTTGCCACCCCGAACAATGCCCAGCACCAGCAGCACGACCACATACGCCACCCACACCCCACGAGTGAGCGAAAAAAGCAGCGCCAGGATCATCATCGCCCATCCACCAATCAGCAGCAGTCGTTGTTTCCTGGACACAAGCGGCGCGAAGACCCACGCGGTCATAATCGACAGCGGAAACAGCAAATTATGGGCATAGGTAATGCCCGACGGGTGAAGCCCTTTGGTGCGGAATCCTTCAAACCAGATAAGCGCCGGACTAGGTTCGAGACCTCTAATTTGCCTGCTCCAGTCAATCCCAGTGAAATGTTGCACGATACCGTAGACCGCGACCACAGTAGCAACTATCACTATCAGATATATGAGTTGTTCAAGCTCTCGCGGCTTCTGAAGCAAGTGATAAGTCGCAAAGAAAGCTCCGACCAACCACAGCTTGCGATAGCCAGCGAACGAATTCAGGGCATCAAGACTCACGAGGGTGGAGAGCAGCAACGCGACAAAAACCAAAAGCAACGCACGGTTGAGGGGTGTTATGGGAAGAGTTTTGTTGCGCCAGCAGAAGTAAGGAAAGAAAGCGAGAAGTAGACCAAGTGCTGTTTGTTGGATAGCGACCGGTAAACAGAGGGAGAAGAAAAAGAAGAACAGGAGTGCCCGTCTCAGCTTTTCCTCCCACATCTTCTCTCCACCGTGCGCCATGCGCGCGGTGTCACTTTCTAAGCACAACGTAGCGAGTAACATCCCCAGTCCCTAGGTCAACAACGATCCGCCCTTGCGAGTAGCGCATAGCATCGTTTCCAGTCACTGTCAGGAGCGCATGATCACAGCGCCCGAAAGAATTCTGGATTGTGTCCGTGAAATCGTACGGTCGGAGACGCAGCGAGGGTGCATAATAATGAACACTCGGAAGCAACGCGGCAGGGACACTGAGACACGTGCCAGCCGGAAGAGCAATCCTTCGATCACGAAAAGCGGTGATAACGTGTTCTTGGTTGTCTATAGTACCGCCTTGATCGGACACATCAGGCGGCCACGCAAGGACAGCGGTTGTCGTCAGCATGAGGAAACTCAGGAAAATAGCAAGGCTTCCGCCTGCCCACCGGTTTCGACACACGAGCATCCCGACACTCAGGCCAAGACAGATTCCCAAGGCAGGAATCAAGGACGAGACATACGTCGGCTGAAGAGAATGGTTACGGAGATTGGCACAGAAGAGGAAGCAAATATAGGAAATGGCTGGCAGCACACCAACAAGATTCACGTTCCTTCGCATCTCCCACGCAAGCAAGGGCAGCGCGCCCGCGGCAAGGAGCAATGGTGGAGACTCGGCAACGCGCATTCCCCATACCTCAGTCAGTGAGGCGCTCCCGTAAGCGCTCCCGGCTCGCATGAGGGCAAAGTAGAAGAAGTAGAGGTAATTTTTTACGATCGTCAGCTTCACCACGCCACCCGGCCAGAGTACGAAAATCACTATGGTGATTATGGCAATTGCCTCTAGCACCAAGCGCCCGTCCCCTCCACCCACACTCCACTTTCTCCACCGGGCAAAAACAAAAGCGCAGATGACACTCGCGGCAAGAACCAGTGCATACTCCAGCGTCAGGAAGCTAAGCCCAAGGCTGAGGGCGGTTGCCCGCCACCAGAAGCGCCCGCCGGTAACGAGGAACAAGCCCGCGCATCCGACTGTTACCACGGCGAAAACCGCGAAGAGACTGTGGGGAGTCACGATCATACCGGTTTCGATGAGGATTGGGGAGCTTGCGGCAAAGAGGAAAGCCACTCCTCCCGCTGTGAGTGCCGCCCCGAAATGCACGTCAGTTTCCCTCATCAAGCGAAAAGCAAAGTATCCGACGAGACAAGCCACGAGAACAACGGCACTCGCGGAAGCGAGTCGGAGCCCGCGTTCGGTAAACCCGAACAATCGGCCGGCGACACTGAGAGTGTAGAAATAGAGTGGGGGATGATAGTGACGGTACAGAGTAATGTCACCAATCCCACGCACATATTCAGAAAGGGTTTCGCCAGACTTCCCACGAGTTTGGGTATTGTTTTCCGCCTGCCTATTGGCGAGACCAAGAGCAAGGAAGTCAAGCACGCCAAGGGACGGAGAATCCAGGGCATTGGCAATGACTCCTTTCGAGGCAGCAAAGGCGTAATCGGCTTCGTCATAAAGGAAAGTCGAAGTGGGAAGAACATGCACGAGCAGCGCGGCAAAAAGAGCAACGGCGGTAAGTCCCGCACCCAGAGCTTTCCAGCGGCGGATTCCGTGAGTGGCCAAATCCCCCCCTCCCTTTAGACTCCCTAGATCTGTCACAGCCAGGCCATCAGTATTCCACAGCCATCCGCAAGTCATTATGGCTGAGGCAAGAGCAGTATACAGTGCCGCGCCGTCCGTTTGCTAGGTTCTCCGTCACTGTCGTCGTTTCAGCAGTAACTCGAGGTTAAATCCCGCAAGCACGAACAAAAGCCCAGTAACAGGAACCATATAACGGAGAATCGAAAGCGATATGGTGGTCATCGCCCAAAAGTATAAGACAACCATACTGCTGAAAAAAATCCACTCTCGCCCCACATGGCCGCTATACCAAAGGTGGTATCCCCCCCAAGCTATCAAAAAGAGGTATCCCACTTGAATCGCCAGTATCCATTGCTCCCCTTTATGCTGCGCATCTGTTCCGTACCATGCGCGCGCCATCTTCCACCCCAATAAGCGGAGGACACTGAAGGGGCGCTGCTCGCATTGCTCGGCTAAGAACCAGACAATCTCGCCAGAGGTCCCCAGTTCTCCTTGCTGCCACCGTTGAGCCGCAGCCTCCATCAGCTCCGCTATCCGCGGCGAAACCTCCAACCGGTTACGATATCCTCTCGTGACAAGCGCGCAGGTGAGACCATCTAGCATGGCTTCCGACCCAACCGAACTGACAAGAATCCACTGTCCAGTCTTCCGCCATACCCAAATCTCCCAAGGCAGAATGACGAGCCCATTGCCGACGAGGATCAAAACAGCTGTGGCCGCCCACTGCCGTATCCCCTTTCGCCAACACAGGACAAATGGAATCACGGCAAGAAGCCCACCGCCCAAAAGCGCGATAGGTCGTACCAAAATCGCGCATCCCATCAACACTCCAGCTCCCACCGCAGTCCAGTCTCGTCTCCAGTCACCCCAGAGTATCTTTCCAACAAACAACAGCGCGGCGTAAAAAAGTGGAAAGAACAGAATCTCACTACTTGGTTGTCTGGTCAGCCAGAGATTGAAAGGATAGGTCATCCATAGAACGACAGTTCCCAAAGCTCCCCACGTGCCAACAATCATTCGCGCGAGAAAGTAGAGGACGACAGCAGCCCCCCCCATCGCCAGTAACGTGAAACCTTGTATCCACAACTCCACTGACGTTCCGGTCCAACGCGCAGTCTGGAGCAATCCCGTCAAAAGCAAGGGAAACCCCGGTGGGTATCGAATAGCCGGTTCTCCGTCCAGCGCGACAAGCCCGCGTCCAGCGCTCAAGTTTTGGGCGACTGGCAAATAATACCGTTGGTAGTCAGTAGCTCCCGCGGCAGTCCACCCACCTGGCACCACAGCCCAAAAGAGCAGCACGACTGCTACCGTTGCGAAAAAGACAACAATCGAAGCGTAGCGTTGCATGCGGCACTCTCCCACATCTCGTCAACAAGCGGACCACAAGTCACGTATGGGGAGGCCACCCCGCATAAGAAACTTCGTAAGCGTTCAGCTATCAGCTTTCAGTAGTCAGACAGACAAGAAAACACAGAAGATTTTGTCCAACTTCTGTCATGAGCTAAAGTTCCCAGGATATGCCTCTCCTTGTTTCCGCTGAAAGCTGACGGCTGACGGCTGAACTCTTACGAAACTTCCACCTCCCCTCACACCCCCCGCCGCGTCAGCATCACCTTCACTGTTTCCGTTATGATGCGGAGGTCGAGCCACAGCGAGTAATTGTAGATGTACGCGAGATCATATTTGAGTTTATATTCCGGCGAGGTGTGATACTCGCCGTTCACCTGCGCCCAGCCAGTCAGGCCAGGCTTCACTTGCAATCGTTCCGCGTAACCGGGAATCCGCAAGAACTCACTGACGAACTCGGGCCGTTCTGGCCGTGGCCCGACGAGGCTCATCGTGCCATTGAGTATGTTGAACAACTGCGGAATCTCATCAATCCGCGCCGCCCGTAACACCCGCCCGACCCGCGTGATGCGTTCATCCGCCGGGCCGGTCGCGAGCACGGGACCCGTCTCCGCCTCGGCATGCTCCACCATCGTACGCAGTTTATACATGATGAATTCTTTTCCATCCCTGCCCACACGTCGTTGCCGG
>JABFSC010000668.1 GCA_013140885.1 Deltaproteobacteria bacterium
CCCCAAGCCGGGAACAATCATCCCACGAGCATTCCCACTGGCACGTTCCAGCAAGGCGACGAGAACTCCCTGGGCCGCGAGCAGTCCGGCACTGAGGTCAGCCACAGGAATTCCCACCCGCCACGGCCCACTCCCCGGTTGGCCAGTGATACTCATCAAGCCACCCATGCCCTGAGCAATCTGATCGTAGCCCGGGCGATCCTGGTAGGGTCCAGTCTGTCCGAACCCAGAAATGCTCGCATACACCAGGCGCGGATTGAGCGGGCGCAGGTCCTCGTATGCGATTCCCAAGCGCTTTTTCACATCAGGGCGATAATTCTCGACCACCACATCGGCGTTCTTCACCAGTTGTTTGAGAATGGCCACCCCGCGGGGGTCTTTCAGGTTCAGTACCATACTCCGTTTATTACGATGGAGATTCTGGAAATCGGAATTATGACGACTGACTCCGTCCTCATCATCGGCTTGTTCCACTTTAATCACCTCAGCCCCCATATCGGCGAGTTGGCGAACGCAGGTGGGGCCAGAGCGAGCGCGGGTGAGATCAATCACACGAATATGCGCGAGCGGCAATGTCATGAACAGTCTCCTTTCGGTACAGCCGAGGCGTGACCATCCTCAGGCTTGACGCCGGTTATACTCCGGTGCGATACGTTCTGAAAACCCAGGGGTCGCCGCGCCCACCACCAGAACGATTGCGCCTCAAGAGGGGTTTCTATATAACGCGGGCGGAAGATGCCAAAAGGAGGAGCCCGCGTTATGAAATTCGGCCTGCACTATTCCCTGGGGGTGGGAACCAATCCCACGATTGACGATTACATTCGCGTCGCCCAACAAGCCGAAGCGCTCGGCTATCGCACCGTCTGGGTGGGCGATCATATTGTGATTCCCGAGCAGATCGTTGCGCCTTATCCATACACGAAGGATGGCTCGGTCGGGTTCGCCCGCAACTGTCCATGGCCCGATCCCTTCGTGTTGTTGGCGGCGCTCGGCGTGGCCACCAAGACCATTCTGCTCGGTACCAGTGTCATCATCGTCCCGTATCGCAATCCGCTGCATGTGGCCAAAGCCGTGGCGACAGTCGATCTCGCCTCGCATGGTCGCTATCAATTCGGCGTCGGCATCGGCTGGCTGAAAGAAGAGTTCGACGCGCTCGGCGAACAGTTCAGCGAACGCGCCGCCCGCACGCGCGAGTATCTGCAAGTGATGAAAGCGATGTGGGCTGGGGAGACCGCCTCGTTTCAGGGGAAGTATTTCTCCTTTCCAACCCTACACACCAATCCGATACCCGTACAAAGACCGCATCCGCCGATCATCTTTGGCGGCGAAAGCATGCCCGCGCTAAAACGCATCGCGGACCTCGGCAATGGCTGGCAGCCTGGGCCGATTCCGGTGGATGTCTTCCGCACCAAGCGCGACCAGTTACAGACCCTGATGGCGGAGCGGGGACGGAAGATGTCGGAGTTGTCAATTTCCATGATTGGCGGGACCCGCGACCTGCAACAAGATCGTGGGAAGATCGCCGCGCTCGAAGAACTCGGCGTCTCGGAAATCCTGCTGTTCATGATGGGTCCCACGGTCGAGGACACGCTCAAGGAGATGGAGGAAGCGGCCCGCACCCTCATGCGCTAACGAGACAGTATGAAACCCAAGACCAGCACGACCGAGGCCCCTCACATCGCGGTAACGGACCGCGTCACGTTCACGTATCAGGAGCGCACATGGACCGGGACCGTGGTGAAGAAAAGTCGCACCCGCGCGCATGTCGTGTGCGACAACCAACGCGAATTGCAGGTTCCCTACCCGTTGCTTACCAAGTTGCCCGATGCCACGCCACGGGTTGTGCAGAGTCAGGCGGAACAACAGCGCGCCCGCTTCGCGCCTGGCGATCGGGTGCAGTTTGACTATCGAGGGACGGTACTCTCCGGCGTGTTGGCACGGCTGAATCCCACACTCGGCCACATCGCCACAGATGATGGCAAGGAGTATCGCGTCTCTTATGGACTCCTGCGTCACGATGAAGAGAAGCAACCCGTTGCCGTCGCCGCCCGCGGTCCCACGGCTCTTGATGCCTTGGCGTTGCGGGCGCGGTCGTTGCTGGAGCAACATCGTCTCAGTGGGTGGAGCTTCCAGTTTGATAATGGCCGGAGACGCGCGGGCTGTTGTCAGTACGGAACGAAGGTCATTTCGGTGTCATACGCGTTCGCGCGGCAGGCCGCCGAGGACGAGTTGACGGACACGATCCTGCATGAAATCGCCCATGCCCTGGTTGGGAAAATGCACAATCACGATGAAGTGTGGCGCGCGAAAGCAATTGAGATTGGCTGTTCCGGGCGGCGCTGTCACGACCTCCAGTTCGTGCCACCCCGCTACATTGTCACGTGTGAACGGCACTGCTGGGTCGCGACGGCGGAACGCCGCCGGCGGGGGATCGTATGCATGCAGTGTCGCGGCCAAATCGTCTATCACACCTACACCGAGGAGCGGTGGAGTCGCGAGCAGCAGCAGGTGTAAATGGAACGACGCGAGGAAGCTAGAAGCTCCGGAAAGGCTACGTACCATGCGCAGTCTGCTTTAGTTCGCCTCGCCCAACAATCGCGTCACCTCAATCCCCATCGCAGAAATGTTGAACTCATAACGACCAGGGAAGAACTGATTCCGCGCCGGTGAGATCTTCCGGCTGGAGACAAACGACACCCCACCGAGTACATTCACCCGCCACGGTCCGTGCTCAAAGCCGAGGCCAAAAGGAAACAAGATGTCGGTGAAGTCAGATAATGCTGGTGCCATTGCTGACGAGCGGATCGCCGCCCGCTCCCAGGAAATCCCGGCACGAGCGGTGATCCCCGGCCACACTTCATACTGCACCCCGCCACCTAAACGGAAGCGATCGTGGACCCCCGAGGCAGCAGGTTGGTTGAGGAACGTGCGCTGCTCGAAATCGACATGCGAATCTTCAAATGCGGAGAACTCTGTCCAGCGGCCTTGTCCGACAACAGTCAAGCGTGACGTGACACGGTATGCCGCACCCACAGTCACTGACTGTGGGAATTGATACTCCGCGGTTGCGTCATCGCCACGCCCAGCCACGCGGGCATTGCCAAAGAGAAATAAGGTGCCAGGTGTCTTATAGGTAACACCAAGGCTGAGCCGCGTAGTCGGTTGGTACAGCACGCCAATAGTACCGAACACACCAGGACCACGGACATCAACATCGATGCGTCCCGCTGGAGAAGGGGTTTTCAGTCGCAGTCGTCCATACGCGGGGTTCAGTGCGACACCCAGATGGAGCTTCGACGTGAGAGAGTAGGCCACGCTTAAGGCCAGTGACGCGGAGGCCAACTCGGAGTGAAAGTTGCTCGGCACACCATGAGCCGGATCCGCTCCATACTTGTAGGCATAGCCAAGCGCGCCACTCATCCCAATACCGAAATGGAATGGCGCGAAACGGTCAGTGACATACCCAAAGTTTGGCACCAGGGGAACTTCGTGATTCGTTTTGGCGTACCCGAAAGGAGATTCATAGCGCGTGCGTAACAGCACCACACCAAACCCTTGCGTGATTGAATTGGGCAGCACGGCTAATTGAGCGGGATTATGAAAGGTTGCACTACTGGGGTTCAGCGGGAGTGCGACAACATTACCCCCAAGCGACAAATCCTGCGAACCAACCGCCGCAGGGGTGAATTGACTAGCGTGCCCCACATCCGCCAGGCCGCAAACACAACACATAACAACACAGAGGACTGCGCGAATCACACACGGGTCACAGGGCATCGTATCTTCCTCCTCCTCGGAGACTACCGCTTCTGCAAAACAAGCTATTGAATTTACAAGATTTTCCCACGCGTCTGGAACCTCAAGACAACCTTGCCCCTGTATTTGAAGTGAGGTAGAAGCCTAGCAGACCAATACAGGGAAATCCCGAACAAGTTCTAAGAAAGTTCTAAGATTTCTCTAAGAGTGAGGAAATTGATGACGCCAGAGACGGTCGCATTTGGGCATTTTCGCGTCGACCTCCAGAATCACACCCTCCGCGACGACGCCCACGAGCTGCGGGTCACGCCCAAAGCCTTTGCCGTGCTGGAGTATCTGCTGGCCCGCCCAGGGCAAGTGGCGACCAAAGAGGAACTCCTGCGGAGCGTGTGGCCGAGCACGATTGTGAGCGACGCGGCGTTGACGGTATGTATCCGGGAACTACGCCGGGTTTTGGGGGATAGTGCCCGTGCGCCGCGGTACATCGAGACGGTGCATCGGCGCGGGTTTCCGTTTATCGGCCCAGTCCCAAGTCCAAGGTCGAAGGTCCCAAGTCCAACATTTGCAATCGCCCCCAATCTGGTGGGGCGTGCGTCCGAGCTGGAACAACTTCATGGCTGGTTGGAGA
>JABFSC010000249.1 GCA_013140885.1 Deltaproteobacteria bacterium
CCTCAAGAACGTCGTGGGCAATGCCTTCAAATTCACGGACGAGGGCAAGGTCTGTGTAGCGGTAGGTCCGGATAACAATGGCGTGAGGATCTCCGTCAGCGATACTGGGATCGGTATTGCTCCAGAATTGCGCCCAGCGATCTTCGAGATGTTCCGCCAGGGCGACGGGTCCATGACACGCCGGCACGAGGGGGTGGGATTGGGGCTGTACATAGCCCAGTCGTTTGTCAAACTTCTAGGAGGGACACTGACGGTTGGGAGCGTCCCCAACAAAGGCTCAACGTTTTACCTCTGGATGCCGCTCCATCGCGCTACAACGAGCAACGTGGACGAAATGCAAAGAGCAAGCTAACACCGCAAAATGAATCATCACGAGTGACCGCTCCACAACGTAACGATATATGACTCGAGAACCAGCGGAATGAGCCACTATGTACTCAAAGTTGACAGGTTCGAAAGATCGACATGAAGATTCGATAGCATTTTTCAATACTTACAGGCCCGAAGATTCTAAAATGGAATGCCCTTTTTTGCCTCTGTATTTCTTGGCTGACCTGCGAAAAATGGCCTCTTCAGATGGTCACGATCGGTTATCCTGTAAAGTTTGAGTATGTAGGAATACGACATTTTTGCGAGAAGAGTGATCGGCATGCAACTCCACCCTCTGACCCATGCTGAAACGGGCGACGAGGATCGCCGTTTTCAGGTGTTCTTCGACACTATTCCCCTCCCGGTTCTGGTCGTTGACCTCGAAGCGCGTGTCTTCGTCGAGGTCAACGAGGCAGCAGTTGCCCAGTACGGCTATACACGCGATGAGTTTTTGCAGCTCCATTTCTCTGATGTGTCGTGTACCGATGAGATGTCTGCCGTGTTGGCAGAGCTCACAGCTCGACCTCCGCAGCCGCCGGTATACCGCTCTGGGCAGCATCGGCGAAAAAACGGCGACATCATCCCGGTGGAAATTGCAGCAGCCACCCACCCTCTCGCCGAACGCGGCCTTGTGATTATTACTGCTCGGGATATCCGCGAACGCCAGCGCACCGAAGACCAACTGTTGTGCCTTGCCACCGCAGTTCGTGTTTCTGGCGACGGCATTATCGTGATCGATCTCGCAGGCAAGATTCATGACGTCAACGAGGCGGCCCTGATACTCTTGGGTCGCAGGAGCCAAGACGGCTTGGTAGGGAGGAGTGCTGTCGAACTGCTGCTCGCGGAAGACCAGCCCAGGGCATTGGCAAGCGCGTGGGACACAGTGGCCGGGGAACAGATCGGGAACCAGGAGTACGAGCTCGTGCTCGCCACTGGCGAACGGCGCTGGGTGGAGCTGAATACCACGGTTTTGCACAACGAGCGCGAGCAAGCAGTCGGGTTTGTCATCGTCATCAGAGACGTCACTAAACGTCGGCAAACTGAGGCGCAGCTCCACTATCACCTCGTCATTGAGAAAGCCGTTGCTGATGTCTCGCGTATGTTTACGACGAGCAGGGCCCCAGACTTGCAACACGTGCTCCAGCTCCTCGGCCAAGCGGTAGGTGCGAACCGCGCGTACATTTTTCGGCTCCGGGATGATGGTCGCACGCTCGACATTACCCACGAGTGGTGCGACGAGAGCACCACTCCAGCAATCACCCATTTGCAGAGAGTGGATTCGTCGTTCGTTCAAGAGGTTATGACCCTGCTCAGGCGTGGGGAAAGCTTCGTTGTTGCGGATGTGAACGCGCTTCCTGATGAGCTGCGGGCATTACAATGCCTCTTACTCATGCAGGGAGTTCGTGCGCTCCTCAACGTTCCCATGTGTAACTCTGACGGCACACTACTCGGTTTCATTGGCTTTGATGACACCCAACGCAACCGCACCTGGGTGGAGGACGATATCCGTCTCCTGCGCGTTGCCGGTGAGATGATAGTGAACGCTTGGGCGCGCAAACAGACTGAGGAGGCGTTACGACGGAGCGAAGAGCGCTTTGCGCTGGTCTTACGTGGCACCAACGACGGGTTGTGGGATCGGGATCTCATGACCAACGAGACCTTCCTCTCTCCCCGCTACAAAGAACAATTGGGGTATGAGGAGCACGAACTGGCAAATAGCTTTGCGAGCTTTGAGTCTATGCTGCATCCTGACGATCACGATCAAGTCATGGCGGCCGTGCAGGAACATTTGCTGCACCGGACCCCGTTCCATACGGAGTTTCGGCTGCGGACGAAGGACGGTGAGTACCGCTGGTTTGAAAGCCATGGACAGGGCTTGTGGAACGACGTTGGGCAACCGATTCGCATGGCTGGCTCGTTACGCGATGTCTCTGTCCGTAGACAGGCTGAAATCACCAAGATCGAGCAAACACGCGATGCGTTATTTCACGCAGAGGTGGGTGCGACCCTTGTCCGACGTGAGAGTCTCCCGGCCATGTTGCAATCCTGTGCAGCGGCCGTCGTCCGCCACTTAGACGCGGCATTTGCTCGGATCTGGACGCTGAACACAGAGGAAAACGTCCTCGAGTTGCAGGCGAGTGCGGGCCTGTACACGCACCTCAATGGGGCGCATGCCCGTGTCCCTGTCGGCCAGTTCAAGATTGGCCTGATCGCGCAGGAATGCAAACCGCATCTGACCAATGCGGTTGTTGGTGATTCGCGGGTCAGCGACCAGGAATGGGCAAAGCGCGAGGGAATGGTGGCCTTCGCTGGCTATCCTTTGATGGTCGAAGACCAAGTCCTCGGGGTGATGGCAATGTTCACGCAACACCCTCTCTCCGAGAATATTCTCAAGACATTGGCCTCCACGTCAGACATGATTGCCGTGGGCATCCGCCGTCAGCAAATTGAAGCCGAACTGCGGACAATGAACGAAAATTTGGAGTGCCAGGTCAAAGAACGCACCGCCGAACTCGCCCAGACCAATGTCTCCCTCTCAGCGCATGTGAATGAACTGACGGCAGTTAACCATGAGTTAGAATCGCTGAGCTACACTATCGCGCATGACCTGCGCGCACCGATACGCCATATTGGCGGGTTTGTCGATCTCTTAGCGAAAAAACTCTCTGATGTAGACGACAAAGGGAGGCACTACGTAGCGGTCATTGCCGACTCAGCTAAGCGGATGGGGGTACAAATTGATGACCTCCTCACATTTTTGTGGACGGGACGCAAGCAAATGCAGCAAACCCGCGTCGCTCTCGGTCAGCTCATCCAAGATGTCACGCAAGAGTGTGCGCGCAATGCGCACGGCCGAGACATTATCTGGGACATCGGATCGTTCCCCGAAGTCCAGGGCGATCCGGCGATGCTGCGTGTGGTGCTGACCCACCTGATTGACAATGCCGTGAAGTATACCCGTTCCCGTACGCCGGCGCAGATTACGATCGGCTGTTCTGCCTTGACAGGACATGAAGTGGCGTGGTTTGTACGGGACAATGGGATCGGTTTCGATATGCAGTACGCGCACAAGCTCTTCGGCGTTTTTCACCGCCTGCATCACACGGAAGAATTTGAAGGGACCGGAATCGGGCTGGCCCTGGTGCATCGCATCATCCAGCGCCATGGGGGTCGCATTTGGGTGGAATCAACGGTTAATCACGGGGCCACTTTTCACATTGCCTTGCCGTTATCAACAAAAAAGGGAAACTAAGCTATGATCCATGCCCAGCAAATGTTGCTCGTCGAGGACAACCAAAACGATGTCGAGCTGATGTTGTCAATATTGGCGGAATCTCACTTCGCCAACGAGGTGGTTGTCGTGCGCGATGGAGCCGAGGCCCTCGACTATTTGTTTCGGCGTGGAAAGTTTGCCACACGTGATGAACACACACCTGCGGTTGTGTTGCTCGACATGAAGATGCCAAAAGTCAACGGCCTCGAAGTGCTCAAGCAAATCCGAGCTGACCAGCGACTCCGATGGCTTCCGGTGGTCATGCTGACCTCCTCCCGTGTGGAACGGGATATCCTCGAGAGCTATGAATGTGGAGCGAATGCATACGTCGTCAAACCGGTCGATTTTGAGGAGTATGTGGAGACCGTCAAAGATATAGGAAAGTTTTGGAGCGTACACAACGAGCCGCCGCCTGGGAAAGGAAGCAACTAACAACACCCATATCCCCCTTTCGCTATGTCACGGTCGGCGGGGAACGGCAATGGGGAGCAACGGCGCAGTTATGGAAATCTTTCCATAATTGATCGCTTGCTCCCCGTTGCCGTACTCAGCGGGCGACACCGCGTGCTGCGCGTGAGCACCCGTGCCTTTTTGCCCGGCCAAAATGCCATCCCAAACCCGCCCCAGTCCTCGCATGTCCGATAATCGCGCATTCTGTCTCCCTCGCCACCCCAAAAGTCCAAACATTTCAACTCACGCAAGCGCGCCCTGCAAACAGATGTAAAC
>JABFSC010000354.1 GCA_013140885.1 Deltaproteobacteria bacterium
GGCACTTTCGGCGGGTAGCTGCCAAAGCGATAATACAGGTCGGGCTGCAGGACCAGATATCCACCATCGGCCAGCCGCTGGCCCATCTCCCACATGACCGGGCGGATGCCCAACCCGTCCATATAGAACATCACCCCGGGCCAGGGGCCTTTTCCGCTTGCAGGCGTGAACAGGAACGCCGGGCAATTCCCGTCGCGGGTCGTGATCGTGACATCAGCGCGTGGCATTGGCAGCTTCCTCCTTAGGTGTAGTGAATACGCATGCCCTCATACCGGATTGCGAGCGGCAGTGTCAACGGAATGCATCACAACCTGATAGGACCGCGATAGAGTGCGGTCCTGTTTTTGTATTCCCCGCTCGTGGAGCATTGACATTGAGTGAGCATGACGTTGACACTGCCGGGTGTGACGGGCACGTGATACAGTTGTTCCAGCTCTCTCTCCCCCCTGCCTCCTCTTATCTGCTTAGAAGAAGACAAAGGAGCGGACCACGACATTCTTGCGGCAGGGCGCGTCGGCGGGCGCGGTGGGGTCGAGGCACGCCGTGTGGAACGACCAGCGCGAGACCGAGCCGTCGGTGACCGAGTCGTAGCACTTGAGCATCGAGACCTCGGTGGGCTGCTGCTGGGGCAGCCAGTACCACTCGTGGGTGGGGCGATAGGTGAAGCGGGTGGTCTCGCCGACGCGGTCGTCGTAGATGCGGTAGTTCGTAATGTACGGTTGGTCGGCGAACGAGGGCCACGCGCAGAGCACGAAGGGGTACTGGCCCACGGTCTCCATCGGCTTGGCGAGGTTGATCGATAGGAACCGCCGCGCCATCTTCGCGTCCGCCTCTGCCTCCGTAAAGTGTTGTGTGCGGCCAAAGTTCCGCAGGTTCTTGGTCAGCAGTTCGCGGCAGCGCACGCGCCCGCTGTTGTCATTCAGGTCGTTGTGCACAAGATCGGCGTAGAAGGTGTTCACCCCCGGCTCCTTGTTGGCCTGATTCTCCTTGACGGGGCCCTGGTACTCCTTGTTAAACACATCGTGGTTGTAGACGAGCGCATCCGTCGCCCCCGGGAAGAATGCAAGGAGCAGTTTCTCTATCTCCGGGTAAAAGACGCGTTCCACCTCTGCGGCGTCGTAAAAGTTCGTGCATGTGGACTCGCAGTGCGCCACCGCGATGCCCAGCCTGTCCATGCACGCAGCACTCGTGGGCGAGAGCCCTGGATAATACTCTGCTATTCGTCGCGCGTCGCGCAACACCTGTGGGAAATAGAGGCATTCCCGCCCGATGTTCCGCCCTTCCCTTCGCAACATCTTTACCTCGGCCGCGCGCACAGGGTCGCGCCAGAGCGCGTTGGACGACACGACCGAGTACGATGGTTGCTCGAGGACGGTGTAGGGAAGCGGGAGTGCAACGCCGCCTGCAGGGGCTGTGATATGGTTCGCTCGAATATATTGCAAGCACTCTGCATAGCTCCGAAACCCAACACCCCACTTGGTTTCGATGGGCCCCGGGGGAGCGTGCGCGATCATGTCGATCACTGCTTGTTCTTCACCTTCGGCGATCTGGCGGAGTGCCGCCTCCAGTGCTGCCGCAGTTCCCGCATCCCCGTCCCGATCGAACGACATGTAGGATAACCCGCCGTTTGCTGCGATGGGTGGTGGCTGCCCTGCGGTGAGTTGGAGGGGAGGCACATACACCGATGAAACGGTCTTCGTACCTGTCGCAACACTGCTCTCGATGTCCTTGAGTCCGTCCATACTATATCCCCCATGTAAAGATGCCCTACCGTGGCATGCAGGGCGTGTCGTTGCAAGGGCGTGGAGTTTGCGGTTCTTCGTCCATTCGTGCAGTGTCGGTCGCTCAGGCCTGTGCTCTCGTACTCCTAGCATTGCCGTTCCCCTTGTCTGTAACCTCCTCCATGAGTAAAGAGAAGAGCAGCACATGAGAGCGGAGTAAGGAAAGGATACGCATGGCAAAGAAAAAAGTGTTAATTGCTGGAGCGTCTGGTTTGGTTGGATCGGCGGCTGTGCGACAGTTCGCGCAGTTGCCAGACTGGGAGGTGGTCGGCGTGTCACGTCGCACACCAACTGGCATCGACCGTGCGACCTTTGTGTCAGTTGATCTGACGAACCAACGGCAGTGCGCCGAAGTGTTTTCTCGCATGACAGACGTGACGCATGTCGTGTATGCCGCCGTCAATGAGAAGCCGGGGCTCGAAGCCGGGTGGAAAGATCGCGACCAGATGCGCCTGAATCTCGCGATGTTAGAGAACCTCTTTGGCCCATTGGAGGCCGCAGCCACCGGTTTACAGCATGTCTCGTTGTTACAAGGAACCAAAGCCTACGGTGCCCACATTGGACGGATCGCGTTGCCGGCACGGGAACGCGCCCCACGTCATCAGCACGAGAATTTCTACTGGTTGCAAGAAGATTATTTGCGGGCACAACAACACGGGATGCAGTGGCAGTGGACGATCTGGCGACCGCAATTGGTCTTTGGTGATGCGATTGGCAGCAATCTCAATGTGGTCCCGGCTATTGGGGTCTATGCTGCCGTGCGTCGCGAAGCGGGTCTGCCGCTCTCGTTCCCTGGCGGTCCATCGTTCGTATTTGAAGCGATCGATTCTGACCTCATGGCTGAGGCGATGGCCTGGGCGGCAACGGCGCCCACCGCTGGGAACGAGATTTTTAATATCACCAATGGGGATGTATTCGCCTGGTCAGAGGTATGGCCGGTGATTGCCGCTGCAGTAGGCATGAAAGTCGGACCACCGCAACCGATGTCCTTGGTCGAGGAAATGCCAAAGCACGCGGCGGAGTGGGCGGCGATCGTACGCAAGTATCAACTGCGTGCACCAGCAGACCTGCAGGCGTTTGTCGGTGCATCCTTTGGCCTGGCGGACTTTTGCTTTGCCTACGGTGTCGACCATGCCCCGCCGCCGATTCTGGTGAGCACGATTAAACTCAGGAAAGCTGGCTTTCCTGGCTGTATCGATACCGAAGACATGTTGCGGAAATGGTTCAAACGTTTCCAAGACCTGCGGCTGTTGCCGCCGCGATAAGCGCCAGCAGGTGGAGGTCACCTACGGTCCTCCCCTATTGGCGAGAAATCACCATTGCCAGTGTGCAGGCAAACCGCATAAGGGAAACTCACTCACAGAAAGGTATGACGATGGCTGACACCATACGGGTAGGCATTATCGGCGCAAACCCAGAACGAAGCTGGGCGCTACGGGCGCATATTCCAGCGTTAGCGGTGCTTCCGCAGTACACACTGCAAGCGGTGAGTACCAGCCGACGCGAGTCGGCGGATGCGGCGGCGAAAAAGTTTCACGTTCCGCTGGCCTTTGATTCTCACACCGACTTAGTGACGCATCCCGAGGTCGATTTAGTGGTGGTCTCGGTCAAAGTGCCGTTTCATCACACACTCGTAATGGCGGCACTCGAAGCGGGGAAAGCGGTCTTTTGCGAGTGGCCGCTGGGGAATGGACTGCAAGAGGCCATGGAAATGGCGGCGCTGGCCCGGCAGAAGAATGTGTGCACCGCGGTTGGACTGCAGGCGCGCTTTGCCCCAGTGATCAACCGCGTGCGGGATCTTGTTGCCCAAGGCTATGTGGGCAAGGTCTTATCGACCAGCGTCGTGGGCTCAGGACTTGCCTATGGTGAGTTTGTTGAGCGTCCGAACGCCTATTTGATCGACAAGGCGAACGGCGCCAATTTACTGACGATTGCGTCTGGGCATTTTCTTGATGCGATGTGTTATTGTCTCGGCGAATTCGCAGAACTCAGCGCCACGCTTGCCACTCGTCGGCCACACGTTAAAATCGCCAAGTCAGACGAAAGCTTGTCCGCCACCTCGCCCGATCACGTGACGGTACATGGCACGTTGCAAGACGGTGCCGTTGCCTCGTTTCACTTCCGGGGCGGTCAGTCGCGGGGGACAAACCTGCTATGGGAGATCAATGGCACAGATGGTGATCTGTTGGTCACGGGAGCTGGCGGACACGTGCAAATGCTGGAACTGACGCTACAGGGCGGGCAAGGCAAAGATACTGCGCTGGCACCGCTCACCATTCCTCAGGAATATCACTGGGCGCCAGCCGAGACGCCTGCCGGGTTCCCCTTCAACGTCGCCCAGCTCTATGTCCGACTGGCCAGCGATATGCAAAAAGGTACCAGGTTCAGCCTGCCCTTCGAGGCTGCGGTCGTACGCCATCGCATGATCGCGGCGATCCAAAAAGCCGCGGACACTGGCGAACGGCAGACGTATCTGTCTGAGGCGTAGTCACGCGTGTGTGGTTGCTGTTCTCAGCCGACATCGAGCTGATTGAGCAAGATGCTGATTATGCTTCCCACACGCGCTTTACTGCGCGATCAAGCCGCCGTCGACTGCCATCGGGACGCCAGTCACGAACGACGCCGCATCGGAACATAACCACACGACCGCCTCGCCGATCTCTTCTGATTGTCCAAGCCGTTTACCTGGCTGTGCCTCTCGCATTTTTTCCCCAAAGCGTGGCATGGGCTTATCCACTCCTCCACGGAACAGCGGTGTGTCGATCGGTCCAGGGCAGACGGCATTGACGCGAATGCCAGCCTTGGCGTATTCCAGCGCCGCGGTTTTCGTCAGGCCCACGACACCGTGTTTGCTGGCAACGTACGTCCCTCCTCGCTGCACCCCGACGAGGCCAGCGACAGACGCCGTATTGACAATCGCGCCACCGCCTTGCTTGAGCATTTGCGGGATCTCGTACTTCATGCAATACCAGACACCGGTGAGATTGATGGCAATGACGCGATCCCAATTCTCTTCGGTGTCCTCGACGATGGGCACCATGCGCCCGCCAATGCCAGCGTTATTGAACGCACAGTCGAGCCGCCCATAGGTTGCCACAGCGGTGTTCACCAGTGCCTCGACCTCCGCCGCTTTCGACACATCGGTCTTGACGAAGATCGCCTCACCGCCCGCAGCCTTGACGAGCAGTACGGTTTCTTCGCCACCCTCCACTCCCACATCGGCGACGACAACCTTGGCACCCTCGCGGGCAAAAATCCGCGCAGTGGCCCGGCCAATGCCAGAACCACCTCCGGTTACTAACGCAACTTTTCCGTCTACACGTCCAGCCATATTGTTCCTCACTAGAGAAGCTGTTGATACATTCTTCTGCGGTTGTTTCCCCTCGTTACGGCACTATAGATCGACAATCACGACGACAGCAATGTCGTGTTCCGGCAAGATTGTACGATTCCCACGATAGTGACAGAGGCTGGCGTTCGCGTCCGCGAACTCTTGTCAGTGTGTGAAAAGTGAGGGACACAAAATTATGCTCACTCGCTTTGACTATGCCACTGTCGACGGCCTCTTTGAAAATGCCGCGTTTGTTGTCAGTGCAACGACGAGGATCGATCTGACGTGATAGGAGAACAGGGCCTCATGTTTAACGAGGCCGGAGGCAAGAATCCCATGGCGTATACACTCGTCCCAGCGTTGGATGACGACAAAGCCTGGCTCGAACGTCTATGGCGAGCCGTGTATCAAGAACTGTTTGTGGCGACGTTTGGCGGCTGGGATGAGGTTCGCCATACGCGACAATTCAGCGAGTGTTGGCAGCGCGGTCATATCGCCATTATCGAGGTAGCTGGTGAACGCGTCGGGATGATCCAACGGTTCGAGCAGCCGCAGAACATAGAAGTCGGGGAGATGCAAGTTCTCCCGAGTTACCAGAATCTGGGGATCGGGAGCAGCGTGTTACGCGATACCATTGCCCGAGCACAGCCACAACAAAAAAAGGTCACCCTCTCAGTGGCGCTGAAAAACGAGCGGGCGTACCGGCTCTATCAACGGTTGGGTTTCCACGAGGTCGGACGTAGCGAAACGCATACCTTCATGGCCTACGATTAGAGAAGGTCACCACCTGTAGTCTGGACGATCCAGACATCTTTCCGCCCTTGCATCATTCGTGGGTGAGCCAGAGCCCACGGTGGCGACACTGTCACGACGGCTTACCTGCCTCCCACACGACCAGTCAGGCATCGTAACGAAGAGTCTACAACCAGTGACAACTTCGAAACTGTAGATGAATATGATACGTGGCGGATTTGGGGTCTTGGCAGTGTCTTCCGCCAAGACGACGAAGCAGGGTTCGTTCTGCAATGCGCCACGGCCGAGTTTGGGCGAGCGGCGTGTAAAGACGGATATGACTACGTTCATCTGCACTCTCGTACTTATCACGCTTTGCGGCCCCTCCACGTTATTCGCACAGCATCTCTCGGCGAATCTGATAGCAGCAGCTCGCGCACGTACACAGCTCCCAGAACGCTATGATGGATCCTACCAGATCATCCCGTATCCCCATGGCGATGTGCCCAACGATCGTGGAGTATGCACCGATCTGGTCATTCGGGCGTATCGCGCGCTGCGCATCGATCTGCAGGTCCTGGTGCACGAAGATATGAAGCGCAATTTCGGGCGCTATCCTCAAATGTGGGGCTTACAGAAACCGGATCCGAATATTGATCACCGTCGGGTCCCAAACCTGCGGACGTTCTTTGCGCGACAGGGAGCACAGCTCCCTGTGAGTCAGCAGCCAAGTGCCTATCAACCCGGGGACTTGGTGACATGGCGGTTGCCGAGGAACTTGCCGCATATAGGCATCGTGTCTGACCAGAAGGTACTTGGGACTGAGCGGCCAAAGATCATCCACAATATCGGTGCCGGGCCGGTGGAAGATGACATACTCTTTGCGTACCCCATTACGGGTCACTATAGATTCTATCCAAAGCGCAGCTCACCAGCCTCTCAAAGTGAGGTTCCCATCCTTTAAGGGATTTGCACCGATCCGCGGAAATCTGCAAGATGTTCTCCCGATCAATCTCCTGTTGGCGATCGAGAGCGAATGCACCACCCTTCGACAAGCTCAGACAGGCTTGTCGAAGCATGAACGGGATACGTATCCACGAATGATTCAGGACCCCGGTATTCCACCCCCGAGAGTGAGAACAAGAATGAGGCAAGCATTGGTTATTGGCGGCACTGGCCCAACTGGACACTTCATCGTGAATGGCTTGATTGAGCGTGGCTTCAGCGTATCTATTTTGCACACAGGCCAGCATGAGGTGGACGAAATTCCCGCGACAGTGGCCCACATTCATACCAACCCCTTCGACGACCACGCCGTGATTGAGGCGCTGGGCAGCGCCCATTTTGATCTGACCATCGCCATGTACGGTCGGTTGCGTCGCATCGCGGAAATGATGGTTGGCCGCACGGAGCGGTTTATCTCTGTTGGTGGCGGCCCGGCCTATCGAGGTTATATGAATGCGCACATGTTCGATCCGCCAGGACTTCCCGTCCCCACCGCCGAGGCGGCGCCCAAAGCCTTGACGGAAGCAGAAGATGGCAAGGGCCATCGCGTATACCGCACAGAGGCAGTGGTCTTTCAGCACCATCCCACCGCCACCCATTTCCGCTATCCGCAAATCTACGGGGCCTATCAAATCACGCCGCGCGAATGGCCGATCGTGCGGCGTATCTTGGACAAGCGCCCGTTCATCATTCTGCCCGACGATGGGTTATCACTGAATCACAGTGGCGCGGCGGCGAACATGGCGCACGCCCTGCTGCTGGCGGTGGAGCAACCCACTGTTGCGTCGGGGCAGGTGTACAACTGTGGAGACGACCATCTCCTCACGCTCAAACAGGTCGTGCAACTGTGCGCGCAAGCCCTGCATCATGAATGGGACATCATTTCGATGCCCTACGAGTTGGCCGTGAGCGCCAGACCCTTAATCTCGCAACCCTGGACGACCCATCGTGTCTTTGATCTCAGCAAAATCAAGGCAGAGCTCGGGTATCACGACCTCGTCTCGCCGATTGAAGGCGTAAAGCAGGCCGCGCTCTGGTTGAGCCAGCATCCTTTGGAACGCGGCGGCAAGAGCGAGCGCATGCTGCAAGATCCGTATGACTATGCCGCGGAGGATCAGCTCGTCGCCGCCTGGAAACAAGCGCTGACGACTATTCCCAAATATCTGTTCCAACGTGAGCCGGGCTATACGGTGGCCTATAGCGGACCTGGTGGCTCTCAACGCAAAAGCACTTGGTAGTGCAATGCTCCCCCGGAAACAGAAATCCGGGTTGGTCATCCGCAAGACGCATGTGAGGTTTAGAACCGGACGAGGGGAGATTCGTACTGATGAGGTTCTCATGGGATGGACCGCTCTCCCTCACACAACGGCCTCAATAGGCACCAGAATGGCTACACCATTACAAGAGTGAGAGGGAGGATCCACGCTGAACTGTACACCACTCGGGAGAGATGTGGCAAAGCAGGTCTGCCAACTCAACGGCGTCGATGGGCGCAGCCAAGGAAGCTTCTCGCAAGTAGCAAAAGAAAGGTCTGGCACCCCACGATGCTTTTATGCGTACCCGCTCAAGGCTGGTGAGCAGCTCGAGAGGGCTAGCAAACATGCGAGCGGTCATCAAGCTCGCACTGCCGCGGCCAGGGGTGATTGCGGAGTGGTCAGGGTAGTTTGCCAGATCTGGCCACGCTTCCTTTCGTCGCGAGACGTTCGCAACAACCGACAACAGAGATCGAACAGCTTGTGAAAAGGGGCAATGGTCAATGCGCAAGTAATTGCCGCATTGACCTGAAGCGAACACTCCCACGGAGCGGGCGACCGCTGTCGCAAACGAACACGGCCGCCCACTGTGTTCGTTCGTTTGCCCGGCGACCTATTACGGCGTTGGGCACGAAAGACTTGCATTGCCGCGAATCAGGACAGTATCGTCGCACGAAACTGTACCAATGGCGTTCGTGGTGTTGAGATCGGCCCGTGAGCCAAAACTCAACACCAGGTCGCGCCCGCGGTTACTGGTGAGCGTCGAGTTGACGAGTCGGACAAAGCTGCCGTTATCGGCCAGGAGTCCAGCATTGTCGTTGTTCTGACTCGTTACCACACTGTCCCCAGACAGGTCGATCCGCGATTCCAAAAAGGCGCTCAGTCCATGGCGGCGGTTCCCACTCGCCTCCACCCGGGAGCCGGGCAATCCTGGCATGTTGAACAAGTTCAATAATGAGTCTTCGAGTTGAATGCCGTCTTGGCCGTTGTTCCGGGCGATAATGGTGCCCCCTCGGTCCAGATCAATGTTCGAATGAGAGTTGGCCGAAACACCGTGATTGAAGCGGTTGTTCTCCGCAACGATCTTTCCCTCGAACGCAAAGAGGGTCGAACCCGATACCACCGTCAACCCCGTGGCCAGATTGTTACTGGCCGTGACTGTCGTGGCCGCGTCGGCGAGGAATGCGCTCGAGTTGGCTCCGATCTGTATGCCCAAGGTGTTATGCTGCACAGTCGCGGTGGCCTGGGCAAAGGTGACGCTCGAGGCGTTGTTCAAGACCAGACCAAACAACTGGTTATTCTGACTGAGGAAGCTTCCACTGATCTTGACCTCAGAGGCACGATCGACCTCCACGCCATTGAGCGTATTCCCTTGGCTCACGCAGTCTGTCAGCTCAAGCGACGACTGGCCTTCTACCCGCAGGCCAGAGTTGACGTTATTCTGGATGGTGATGTTGTGCAGTGTAACGTTCGCTCCACCCGTAGCGACCAGTCCAAGGTGGCCATTCCGGATGGTCAATCCCTGGAGTGTGACACGTTGTGCGCCGGCCACCGTAACGACGGTCTGTCGCCCACCATCGATAACTGCACCGCCACGGCCGACAAGGGCCACTCCATCGGTGCGGATGGTCAGTGTCTCCCGACACGTCCCTTGGACGTCAATTGTTTCTCCGGGTTTAGCTTGCTCTAACGCTTTGGCAATCGTCTTGCCTTTGTCACAATCGACGGGCGGAGCTGCCGCGGCGGCAGCGTGCAGGAAGAGGCACAGACCACCCATCAGAATCCCTCCTGCGAAGTGATATTGCGTCATGGAACACCTCCTTGTTTGTTGGTGGTTACGCCACACCGTCCCCTTCAGGCCACCCGGTATACTGCTGAACACCCGCCAAGTGTAAGAACGACAGCCTTGGCTACTGCGTCTCGCCCAAGAGGGGGTCAATCCACCATCCTGGTTATGAAGTGCGGAGGAGGAGGGAATTTTGACCCTTCCAGGGTGTGAAATTTCGCTTTTTCATCTATCGAGACGAAATGGCCGCGCATCAAGCACGTATTGTGATAGAGCAAGCACCAGCGGTGGGCAAGTGCTTTCGTCTTGCGACCAAATGGCACAATGGAAGCGCACTTTTGCTCACTTTGTAGACATCGACTTTGCCCCTCACGACATCACTGTTGAGTATGGGCCTACAAACGCAATGAGGAGAAAGGAGGCCAACAGGGGAAACGCAACCGCCAGATGGGTTAGCACCCCTTGTATTTCGCTCCAGATTGCTCCCCCGAACCCGTTCTAGCTTCTCACCTCCATTGGGAATCCTGACAAATGCGCTCGATTCCATTATCATCCAGGAGTCTGCACTGGATTGTGCCCATGAAAACACTGCACGACTGCGACCACACCAACGAAGCGTGCCCTCAACTCGCTTCGTCAACGCTTCACCGACAAGCCGTGTGAGCAATTATGAAGGAAGGGGAGATACCATCATGATCAAAGGCCTACACCATAGCGCGTATCGCTGCCGCGACTCGGAGCAGACGCGCCAGTTCTACGAAGATTTTCTCGGACTCCGGTTGGTGAACAGCCTGGCGATTCCCGATGGCACGAGCGGCGTGCTCCATACCTTTTTCCAAATGGCCGATGGCTCTTGCCTGGCTTTTTTCGAAGCGCCTGCGCGGTCGTTCGAGTTCAAACCCCAAGGCGATTTCGATTTGCATATTGCTTTGGAAGTCGACGAGCCGACGCTGCTCGCCATGTTGGCCAAAGGGAAAGAGCGTGGCATGGAAACCCGTGGCATTGCCGATCACGGCATGGTCCATTCCATTTATTTCCGCGACCCCAACGGCTATGTTGTCGAACTGACAGCCAAAATGGCTGGCCATGACGCGGCCATGAATCCGACCACCAACGGCGCCCGGGACATTCTCGACAAGTGGCAGGCGGCCAAGGCTGGCGGGCTGTCATAGAGTCTTTGCGGGGGTGTCGCAAATTTTGAGTAACGACGACGTGGACCCTTACATGGCTCACCCCGATGTCGGGGTGAGCGTACTTCGGATAGACCCGTTCCTCCCGCGACGGGGTTGCTCCCCGTCACCGATAACGAACGATGAAGAAGAACATCATTATTGAAGTCCCGCGCCACGGCGCATCGGTTCAACTCATTCTCCGCGCAGGCGTCTCCTCTGGTCAGGCGGTGATCGTGGTAGACGACGACGTGGAGATTCGGCTTGGAGAGCCAGCACCCGCAGCCGCGCCACACCCCGCAACACCAGCAGCGACGAACACCGGCAAAGCGCCCACCCCGAAAGCCCGGGCCCACGACCTGGACGCCATCTTCAAGCGGCTCACCAAGCTCAAACCGACGAAGCGCGCCGCAGCCCTCAACTGCATCAAGACGATGTTCCCGGTCACCGCGCCCATCAGCGACGACGAAGCCCACCAGATTCTCGAAGCCCTGCGCCGACGCGGCAATCTCACCATTGGTGCTCACGACAAACTCCAACTCCGCAACGCCTAACCCTGGACCAGCGGGCGCATTCGCGCCCGCTAGTCCAGCTATCCGTCATTCCCGACGATGTCGTTGAAGCAGCTCGCAGTACGCATGTCATTGGCATCTCATAAGTACCACTGACATCCCGCCATATACCGCCGCGGAAATCCCGCCACTCATCTCTGAAAGTCACAGTTTTGCTGATGTTGGGTTCTGGAGAGAAACTGAGGATCAGCGCTTGCACAGATTCAGGCCATCTCCTTCAACTTCCACACTATCGTTGGCAGGTTTTCTCTCATGTTCCCTCCCAGAGGTTCGACATTGAGGCTGACCACAAAGTTCGCTACTGTCCACAGGTGGATCAAGGGAGATGAAGGAGGGACTCGCATGGAGATAACAGAACTCGCAAAACAGCTGACCGAGCTTCAGGACATTGAAGCGATTCAGAAACTCAAAGCGGAGTACTGCGACATTTGTGATGACGCGCACAATCCGGAGCGCATCGTGACCATTTTTGCTCCCGATGGCATTTGGGAAGCGGAGGGCGTGGGGTACGCCCAAGGACCGGCAGAGCTGCGGACACTCTTCACGAGTTTTGCCGATCGCATCAGTTTCTCCCAGCACCACGTGTTCAATCCGCGGATTACGGTGAATGGCACTGAAGCGCACGGCACCTGGTATTTCCTTGGGCCCTTTACTTTCCGCAAAGACCAGCGCCAAATATGGATCGCCGCCCGCTACGAAGACGATTACATCAAAGTCGAGGGCACCTGGAAGTTCAAGCATTTGCATGCGTTCAATCGGATGCTGGCCCCCTACGAGGAAGGGTGGGAAGTACGGTCGAAAGTCGATGTGTTCACCAACTAATTCCTGTGCACCGGAATGACTCCGCGCGTTACCGGAAGCTTGCGCGCGGTCATAACCGCCCCTTTCACCAAGGGACATTTTTTGTCGCTTCCCAGTGCGCTATAGATGAGGGCAACGGGGAGCAATGGTCCATTTGCGGCGCTGTGCATACTCGGGGAATGGGCCAAAAAGGTCGATAGCAGAAAATGCTCCGATCACGATCTCTTGTCCGTGAGGCAGCGGTCTACGCACTGCTGTATCCCTACGGGCAATGTTGTGTGTGTCGTTGGCGTTTTCCAAGCAATATGCGGAAAGGGAAAGAGCGCACATGAGCGACAGGATTGACGACGTGGTCGCACGTCTTACCCGTCTCGAAGACCTCGAAGCCATTCGCCAGACGTGGTTGGACTATTGTCTGCGACTGGATGTTGCCGATTGGACTGCCCTCGGTGACGTGTTTACCGCAGATGCCGTCCTTGAGATGAATGGCCTCGACCATCTGGTGAAGGGACTCGATGGGCAGTATCGCGGTCGGCACGCTATTATCCACGACTTTTATCGCCAGACCGGGGCACTCATTCCCCTTGACGCAAAACCCATGTTTGTCACGGGACATCTCAGCACGAACATGCAGATCAAGCTGGAGGGTGACGAGGCGACCACGCTGGCATACTTTTTCGAGATCGTCGCCAACGACCGGGTGTTGATCGGCACGTATCAACATCGCTTCCGTCGCGAGGCGGATCGCTGGCGGTTTCGCGTCTTACGTATTTCGATTCGCTATCGCGCCAAGCTGGAAGCCTCGGCCATCGGCGGCCAATCGCTGACCGACATCCTTGCACATCCGGTCTAGCGCAGAGTGAGAACGCACCATGGCACCATCAATGACCGATCTGTGTCTCGCAGACAACAAAACGTACGCGAGGGGTGAGCCGAGACACACGCCTACCTACCCAGGCACTCAGCCGATCCAACCGGCCAAACGCATAGCGGTCGTGGCCTGCATGGACGCCCGGCTCGCTGTGGAAGACCTGCTGGGGCTACAAACGGGGGACGCGCACATCATCCGCAACGCTGGCGGTGTGGTCACGGAAGATGCGATTCGCTGCCTCATTATTTCCCACCATCTGCTCAATACCAACGAGATCATCCTGATTCATCACACACGGTGCGGCATGCTGGCGTTCACCGATGACTTGCTGAAGGCTGGCCTGGAAGGTGACCCCGCTGCGGAGAAGCTGCTCGGTCAAGCGACGGGACGGGCATTCACGAGTTGCAAGACATCGGCGTCGACCCCCGCGGCGTTTCATGCGTTCCGCGGACCCATCGAGCCGCTGGACGCACCGCGCGACGCGAAGAATCTGGAACGCCTCACCTGGGACGTCCGGCGCGGCATATCCTCCATACTGCACCATCCCTGGATTCCGACCAGCGGTCCTGATGCGGTCACAGTGCGGGGATTCGTGTACGACGTGGACACCGGGAAACTGGAGGAAGTCAGCTATCCAGGTCCAATGGGGTCCATTGGCTAAATCGTGAACCTCGTATTTGTCATCAGCTCCTGGGAGGGGTGGTACCACACCGTGCAATCA
>JABFSC010000687.1 GCA_013140885.1 Deltaproteobacteria bacterium
TGTTCACGCGCAGCGCGGGGGTATGGACGCAGCAGGCGTATCTCAAAGCCAGCAACACCGGGGCGAATGACCAGTTCGGCTGGTCCGTGGCGGTGGCGGGTGACACGGTGGTGGTCGGGGCGTATCTTGAGTCCAGCGCGGCCACCGGCGTGGGCGGGAACCAAGGGGACAATACCGCGAGTGGCGCGGGCGCGGCCTACGTGTTCACGCGCAGCGCGGGGGTATGGACGCAGCAGGCGTATCTCAAAGCCAGCAACACCGGGGCGAGTGACCGGTTCGGCTGGTCCGTGGCAATCGCGGGCAACACGGTGGTCGTTGGGGCATACTGGGAGGACAGCGCGGCCACCGGCGTGAACGGGACTCAAGGGGACACCATTCCGGACGCGGGCGCGGCCTACGTGTTCACGCGCAGCGCGGGGGTGTGGACGCAGCAGGCATATCTTAAAGCCAGCAACACCGGGGCGTTTGACTTCTTCGGCTACTCCGTGGCGGTCGCGGGTGACACGGTGGTCGTCGGGGCGAGCGAGGAGGACAGCGCGGCCACCGGCGTGGGCGGGACCCAAGCGGACAATACCGCTACGCAGGCGGGCGCGGCCTACGTGTTCACGCGTAGCGCGGGGGTGTGGACGCAGCAGGCGTATCTCAAAGCCAGCAACACCGGGACGAATGACCAGTTCGGCTGGTCCGTGGCGGTCGCGGGCGACACGGTGGTCGTCGGGGCGTACTTGGAGGACAGCGCGGCCACCGGCGTGAACGGGACCCAAGCGAACAATAGCGCTTTGGAGGCGGGCGCGGCCTACGTGTTCCTCGCCCCCTGTGTCTGGCAGGCGACGCTGACGCCGCCCAATCAGGTCGTCGGAGCGGGTGCGAGCGCGACGAGCGTGACGGTCACCGTCCCCAGCGGCTGTGCGTGGACGGCGGTGAGTGCCGTGCCGTGGGTGACCATTACCAGCGGGACTCCGGGAACGGGCAGTGGGCCGCTGGCATACAGTGTCGCGGCCAATGTGGGACCCAATCCCCGGCGCGGCACCCTGACGATCGCGGGCAAGCCGTTCATCGTGTCGCAAATGACGCCGGTGCCACCGCCGTGCACGATCACGATTCCGACGGGACCGACGGTGAGTAGTAGCGCGAGCGCGGGCAACACCTTCTTGATCACGGCCTCGACGGGGAGTTGTCGGTGGGCGGTGAAGAGTCACGTGGCGTGGCTGACTGTCACGTCGGCGGCCAGTGGAGTCGGCGGGAGTACGGTGACCTACGCGGTGGCGCAAAACACGACGGGCCTCACCCGCAGGGGGCGGATCACGGTCAATGGCAAACGGTTCACCGTGACGCAGACTCCGTAGAGGAAAAATCAAAAATCAAAGGGCAAAAGGCAAAAATCAAAAATGAGGACCAGCCGTCCAATCTGACGCGGGCGTCGCGCTCGCGTCAGATTGGACGGCTGGTCCGCAATCCCCAATCCGCAATCCGCAATGGGAAGAACTCTTGCGAAGACCCGGAGAAATTACTAAGACAGGGAACCATGAACAAAAACCAGACTCCATCTGAACGGGTTCCACCGGGCCAATATCTCGTCGAAAAATGGCCGGTCCTTAGTTACGGCCCCACGCCACGGTTCAATCCCGCGACCTGGGATTTCCGGCTCTTTGGCGCGGTCGAGCAGTCGGTCCGGCTCAGTTACCAACAATTCCGTGCCCTGCCGCAGACGCAACTCACGACTGATTTTCACTGTGTCACCACCTGGTCACGCTTGGACAATCGTTGGGAAGGAGTGCTGGTCAAGGATGTGCTTGCCCTCGTGCGGCTCAAGGCCGAAGCGCGGCATGTCATGCTCCACTGCGATGGTGGTTACACCACCAACCTGTCATTGGAACACTTCCTTGATAGTGATGTGATTTTCGCTCATCGACACGATGGGCAGGACCTGGAACCAGACCACGGCTGGCCATTGCGACTGGTTGTCCCCAAACTGTATGCGTGGAAAAGTGCCAAATGGCTTCGCGGCGTGGAATTTCTCACCGAACATAAACGCGGCTTTTGGGAAGTGCGTGGCTATCACACGCGCGGCAATCCGTGGACCGAAGAGCGGTACAGCGATCAAGAAGACGACGAGACGTGAGTGTTTGGAAAAGCCGCTTCTTCTAGTTTCAGCTAGGCACTGCTCTAAAATTCGAGAAATCTCGCCTTCTTACGATAAGCCGCTGATTTTTTCTTGTCCTGAATGGACGTTCAGTCAGAATTTACTTGACAGCGTCCACCAAAGGGCGATAAGTAGTGGAAAAATTTTTCGTCCGCACCCTTTTCCTCAGTCATAACGGCCTCCAGGTGCGAACCGGGGTACCGAGCAAATCATGGCGGTGTACACAATTCTGGATCGGCGTACAGCCACAAATGTCGCCGAGAGTTACGGCCTGGGCAAATTGACTAAAGTCACCGGCATTCCTGCCGGCTCGGTCAACACGCTCTATCTATTAGAAACCACGCGAGGAAAGTTCTTCCTCAAGATTGACGAAGCCAAAAGCGTGGCCGCCGTGCAACAGGAGCTGGGACTCCTGCAGTTCCTCCGCGCGCGCGGGCTTCGTTGTCCCCAACCGCTCGTTGATCGTCACGGACAAGTGCTGCGGCTGTATCATGGCAAACCGCTCTCCCTCTCCCTGCCGTTACCTGGCAAGGCTGTGAGCGAAACGCTGCTGACGCCCGCGCATCTGACCCACGTCGGGGAGGTATTGGCCTCACTGCATCTCCTGAGCGATCACGCCCCTCAAAGTGAAGAGAACCGCTTCAGTTTCCCCCGTATTGTCGAGCTCTATCAAGAAGTGCGCGAACATCTACCCGGACATTTCAAGCAGGTCATCCACGCGCTTGATGACGAAATCACCTATCAGCAGGAATATCAGGATGATCGACTGCCCAAGGGACTCATCCATGGCGACCTGTTCGCCGATAACCTGCTCTTTCGGGGAGATAAGGTCGTGGGTCTGCTGGACTTCGAGGCGGCCTGTCACGGAAAATTTCTCTTCGACCTCGCGACCGCGGTGAACGCGTTATGCTATGGCGAGGGACACTTCGTCATCGAACGATTCGAGGCGTTGCTCACTGGGTATCAGAGTCGGCGGCCCCTCACGCTCATCGAATGGGATGCCTTTCCCAATGAACTCCGGTTCTCCGCCCTGCGTTTCACCGTCACCCGGCTCAAGGACTTTTTCCTGTATCCGATGGATGACCGCAAGCGCGTGAACAAAGACTTCCGGGAATTCTTCGAGCGCTTGCAAGTGTTGCGCAGAGAGCGTAGCGGGGGCATGGACCGCCTTCTCCTCGCCATGGCAATCGGCTACGATTACCGCCAGCACCAAAAACCTCCCGTCCATCAAGGGAAATCAGAAATCCCCAAACGGACCGTGGGACAACGAGCAGGTGGAAGACAACGGCAAAGTGACCTCGGTCAGAGAACAACGCACCGTTCGCTTCAGACTGCCCGGTAACGTGCTGGAGGAAATTCTGTTCCATGTTCCGGAAAATTCTGATCGCCAATCGTGGCGAGATCGCCATTCGTGTGGCTCGCACCTGTCGTGAACTCGGTATTGCCACTGTTGCCGTCTACTCCGAAGCCGATGGGTCCTCCCCCCATCTCTTCGCGGCCGATGAAGCTGTCTGTATCGGTCCAGCGCAGGCAAGCCAAAGCTACCTCAATCCGCAAGCGCTGATCTCAGCGGCCCAACAGACAGGAGCCCAGGCCATCCATCCGGGATATGGGTTTCTGTCGGAAAACGCCGCATTCGCGCAACTCGTGCGCGAGGCCGGATTCACCTTTATTGGCCCGTCCTCGGAATCACTCGCGGCGGTGGGCAACAAAATTTTCGCGCGGCAAACGGTCACCCAATTAGGGGTGCCGGTGGTCCCAGCCCTTGAACAGCCCGCACGCGATCCCGCCGTCCTGCGGGAACAGGTGCGGGAGCTTGGCTATCCGGTGCTCATCAAAGCGGCCTCCGGCGGCGGTGGCAAAGGCATGCGCATCGTGCGGGATGAGAAAGACTTGCTCGAAGCCACGGCGGCGGCGGAACGAGAAGCGGTCTCCGCTTTTGCCGAAGGCACTGTCTATATCGAACGGTATATCGAACGGCCACGCCATATCGAAGTGCAGATTCTTGGCGACCAACATGGCACGCTGGTGCATTTGGGAGAACGCGAATGTTCGATCCAACGGCGCTATCAGAAAATTCTCGAAGAGACGCCCTCTCCCGCGGTGTCGCCCGCATTGCGTGACGCGATGACCACGGCGGCGCTCACCGTGGCCAAAGCCGCGGGCTATTACAACGCTGGCACGGTAGAGTTTATTCTCGACGACCAGGGGCGGTTCTACTTC
>JABFSC010000708.1 GCA_013140885.1 Deltaproteobacteria bacterium
ATCACATTGATTCCATCGAAGGGGTGTGGAACTCCGGCCGCAAGGAAAGCCCCAATCTGGGCTCGAAGATTCGCAACAAAGAAGGCTATTTCCCCGTCGCCCCGCTCGATACGCAGCAAGACATCCGCACCGAGATGGTCCAATACATGGAACGGGTCGGCATTCGCGTCGAGCGCCAACATCACGAAGTCGCGACCGCTGGCCAAGCGGAAATCGACATGCGGTTCATGTCGCTGCTCAAGATGGCAGATGCGCTCCAATGGTTTAAGTACATCGTGAAAAACGTCGCGCGCAGACATGGCAAAACCGCGACCTTCATGCCCAAACCGATTTTCGGCGACAACGGCTCTGGCATGCACTGCCATCAATCCATCTGGAAAGGGGATAAGCCGCTCTTCGCTGGGGATGGCTATGGTGGCATGAGTGAAATGGCCATGCACTACATCGCGGGTATTTTGACCCATGCCCCAGCCCTGTGCGCCTTCGTCGCTCCGACCGGCAATTCCTACCGCCGCCTCGTCCCAGGCTTCGAGGCCCCAGTGAACTTAGCCTACTCCTCACGGAACCGCTCCGCCGCCGTGCGTATCCCCATGTACTCTCCCAGCCCGAAAGCGAAACGGATCGAAGTCCGCTTCCCGGATCCCGCGTGCAACGGCTACTTGGGCTTCTCCGCCATGTTGATGGCCGGACTTGATGGCATCGAACGCAAACTTAATCCTGGCAATCCTCTTGATAAAGACATCTACGCCCTCACGCCGGAAGAGCTGAAAGGCGTGCCCTCGGTCCCAGGGACGCTCGAAGGGGCGCTCCAGGCGCTGGAGAAAGATCATGCCTTCTTGCTCAAAGGCGACGTCTTCACCGAGGATGTCATCGAAACCTGGGTTGAATGGAAGCGCACCAAGGAACTCGACCCCTTGCGTCTCCGTCCGCATCCACACGAATTCTCGCTCTACTACGATGTCTAAATCGTAAACGCGCGACTTCAGATTGAAGAAGAGGGAAGGATATATGTCCTTCCCTCTTCTTTATTGGCCCCCCGGGAGCCGCGCGCGCCTTGACAAAAATAAGCGTGTCAGGCAGATGAGAGGGGCTCTTATATCCCCCCATCGTAAGCGTTCTCACCTCAAAGGAAGGAGATAGTCATGGCAGCATTACTTGAAGGTAAAGTCGCAATCGTCACCGGAGCCGGACGTGGCATCGGGCGCGAAGAAGCATTGCTCCTCGCCAAACATGGCGCCAAAGTCGTCGTCAATGATCCAGGTGGCAGTTTTGATGGCACTGGCGCGGATAATCGCCCAGCGCAGCAAGTGGTTGAGGAAATTAAAGCCGCTGGCGGACAGGCCGTCGCCAATTACGAAAGCGTCACCGACTTCAAAGGCGCCAAACGCATCGTTCAATGCGCGATCGACACCTTCGGTAAGCTGAATATCTTGGTCAACAATGCTGGCATTCTGCGCGACCGCATGATCTTCAACATGAGCGAAGAAGAGTTCGACTCGGTCGTCGGCGTGCATCTCAAAGGCTCCTTCAATTGTACCCGGCACGCGGCGGAATACTGGCGCGAGCAACATAAGCTCGGCAACGTGCTCAATGGGCGGGTCATCAATACCTCGTCCGATGCCGGGCTCATCGGCAGCCCTGGGCAGCCCAACTACGGCCCCGCGAAAGCCGCGCTGGCGACGCTGGCCATCATTGTTGACGGTGAACTCAGCAAATATGGCGTCACCGCCAATGCCATCGCTCCGCTCGCCCGTACCCGCATGACCGTCGATGCCACGCCGCAAACGGCGGGCTTGATGGGCAAACCGGCGGAAGGCGACCACGATTTCTTCAGCCCACATCACATCGCCCCCCTGGTCGCTTGGCTCGCCAGTGATGACGCGGCCAATGTGCACGGTGAAGTGTTCCGCGTGGGTGGTGGATGCGTGTGGCTGATGCAAGGCTGGCATACGGTCGGGACTGTCAAGAAACGCGGCACTTGGGACGCGGTGGAACTGGGAGACAAGCTCAAGGTCGAACTCGCCAAGGGCGGAACCAAGAAAGAAAACCTGGGCGAAGTGTTTCGGAGTTTGAAGAGCTAGGACCTGTAGGTAGAAGGAAAGATCACTTGATCCCCCTCACCCTAACCCTCTCCCATCCGGGAGAGGGAACTTTCGGAACCCGCTCACTCACTGCCATTGCCCACTCGTGAATCTCGCACCCATAAAGCCACCCACCGTGAACAACTCCCCCGCCTACAACATCCTGATTGTCTGTCACGCCAACACCAGCCGCAGTGTGATGGCCCATACGCTCTTGGAAAAGATGCTCGCCGACCGTGGGATCAACCATTTCAATGTTCGCTCTGGTGGCATCGCCATTTACGCCCGCGACCGCATGCTCGCGTCACTCGATGCCCGGCTGGTGCTACGGGACGTAGGCATTCATCTACAAAGCGAGGAATTCGTCTCCACCGATCTCAAACGCCATCGCTACTTGATCGAACAAGCGCATCTCATCCTGACGATGACCACCGAACAAAAAGAGATGTTGGACGCCTACCCTGAAGCGACCGGAAAACCAGCATTCACCTTGCGAGAATTCGCCGGAGAAATGGGAGACATTGACGATCCCGCCATGCAAGGTGAAGAGGCGTTCCGCGCACGGCTCGAGGAAATCAAGCGGTGTCTGGAAAAATCCTTCGACGATCTCATAAGGATGTCACATGAACACATTTGAGAATCCCTCCGACGCTCGCATCCGCGATATTTTGGCCACGCCGCGGACCATCGCCGTAGTGGGCTGCTCACCCGACCCCGACCGTGACAGTCACGAGATCGCCGCGCTGCTCAAAGCCAAAGGTCATAAGGTGATCCCGGTCAACCCGACCAGCAAGGAAATTCTCGGCGAGCGCTGTTTCGCCAGTCTCAAAGACATCCCGGAACCGGTCGATATGGTGGACGTGTTCCGGCGACCCGAACATGTCGATCAGATCGCCGCTGACTCCATCGCCATTGGCGCGAAGATTCTGTGGCTGCAACTTGATGTCATCAACGAGCCTGCCGCGCAAAAAGCCCAAGCCGCAGGCATGACCGTGGTCATGGACCGCTGTCCGGCGATTGAGTACCGAAGACTCTTCTAAATTCGGATTGCGGAGGCAGATTAAAAGAGTCCAAGGTCCAAGGTCCAAGGTCCAAGGTCCAAAGTCAGGAAGTTCCAAGTCTCAAGTCTTCTCCTAAAAAGACGTACTACTCACCTCATGGACTATCGCAAGTACATTACCATTGACCCCAACAAGCGGAGCGGAAAACCTTGCGTGCGGGGCTTACGCATCACCGTGTATGAAGTGCTGGAATACTTAGCCTCGGAGATGACGGAAGAAGAAATACTCGACGATTTTCCCGATCTCACACGGACAGATTTGAAAGCGTGTATTGCCTTCGCCGCCGACCGCGAACGTCGCCTTATGACGGTGCCAGTACGTGAAACTGCTCTTTGATCAGAATTTGTCTCATAAACTCGCGCGCCGTTTGGCGGACCTCTTCCCAGACTCAACCCATGTCCGGGAGATCGGCATGAAGGAAGCGGAAGACCCGGTAGTGTGGGAACATGCCAAGCAGCAGGGATTTATTGTCGTCTCGAAGGATTCCGATTTTCACCAACGAAGTTTTGTCCTAGGATTTCCGCCAAAGGTGATATGGATACGACTGGGGAATTGCACCACCGCGGAAGTGGAACACGTAATCCGAACGAACTGTGACTCAATCCAAACGTTTGCCACGGATGAAGAAGCCGCATTTCTGATTCTCTCATAACTTCAGCCCACGACTCTCATATTTTCCATCTTTAACTTTTGCCTTTTGCGCTTTGACTTTTGACTTTTGACTTTTCCAAAAAAAAATGGCCTACCACCCCAAAAACATCCAATCCTGGACTCGTCTCGGTTCCGAGACCGTCTACACCTGTCGCATCTTCTCGTTGCGCAAAGACCGTAATCGGTCGCCACGCGACGGACGCGAGCATGATTTTTTCGTGCTCGACAGTGGTGAGTGGGTCAACATCATCCCCGTCACCGCCAATGATGAAATCGTGTTGATTCATCAGTATCGCCACGGCATTGACGACATCACCCTCGAAATTCCCGGTGGGATGGTGGACGCTGAAGACCCCTCCCCTCTCCATGCCGCGCGCCGAGAAATGCAGGAAGAGACTGGCTACGACACCGAGGACGTGATTCCGCTGGGCGCGATTCACCCGAACCCAGCCATACAAGGGAATCGCTGCCACACCTTTCTCGCGCGCAATGTCAGCAAACAGTTCGAGACCAATTTTGATACGACCGAAGAGACGGAAGTGGTACTGATTCCGTACCGTCAGATTCCCG
>JABFSC010000508.1 GCA_013140885.1 Deltaproteobacteria bacterium
GCCGTCATGCCCCATCGCGATGCCGTCATCGACCGCGATGGTGTTGAACTCAACCCCGTAGCCCCCATTGGCGTCGATAATGGCCTTCACGCGCTGGCCAACGTTATGAAGATGGACATGGCCGGGAACGAACTGGGTAAATGAATTCGAGATGGCGATGATTGGCTTCTTGAAGTCCTCGGTTTTCATGCCCGTGGCGCGCCACAGGGCACGGGCTCCGGCCATGCGTCGGCCTTGGGTGGTGATACTGCTACGAAGTCCACGCGGTTGCATAATGAAGGCCCTCCTTGGTATCGGGGTGGTCTCCCACTACATACGCAATCCCGCCCAGTCGTACAACCGGCTGACTCGTTCGCTCTATGGAGGATGGAGGGGCGAATAATCTTCGCTCCTCCCACTTATTCCGATTTCCCCCCCCACCGCATGCGCACGTAGCCAACACCAACAACCGTGACCACGATCACCAGATCGAAGCTCTCGATACCACGACTAGCCAACTCCCCGCGTTGCCATCGCTCCCAGATCAATAACCCTATCGCCATCGAGAGCCAGGAACAGGCGATCCGCGACTCCTTGCGCGCGATCCGTGGCCAGTCGAAGTGGCAATCGGCGAGCGCGGCGCGTAGACCGGTCAGCTTGGGCAGAAAGCGATTCACCGTGCGACAATAGTCGGCGTACGGTGCGCCAAAGCGGCGCGCGAGAAAGTCCTCTTCCGCCAACACAATCGCCCAGTAGACGCCGATCATCACCGGCAGCGCGAGGAAGTACCAGGCATAGCTGTTGGCGATCACCGTGAGCCCACAGAAGATCAACAGATTGCCCAAGTAGAGCGGGTTGCGCGACTGCGCGAAGAAACCATTGCTAATCAAGGTTGCCGCGCTCACATGTTTCTTGCGGCCTCCACGACGGATGTTGTCACCAGAGCTGGTGGCGAGAATCCGCGAGCCTTGTCCCAGCGCGGCGACCAGCAAGCCACACAGGTCCATCCACCAATCGCCACGCACGCTCGCGAACGGCAGACGTGGCCACGTGGTGCACAACAACACCACAAAGAGCACGGGGAACAGATAGTCACGAACCAGAAAGAGTAGGTTCCCAATGCGGATGACTCCGCGATGCAAAGGCGAAGTCAGTCCCGCATCCGCGCCGACCACGGAAGAAGAAGAAGAAGGGGAAGCAGTAGTATTCATTATTCACTCGTGAGGTACGGCGCGTGGCGTCCACACTCCGCTACGCGCGTGTGACTGAAAACGGACTGACTGGATTACAACAACCCCGTATCCTCCTCCGTCATCGGAATCCCAAACGCGCTCTTGCCCAGGAATTCCAACGTCTCGTCACTATCGAATGGATGAAAGAGGCCAGCACGGACATCGCGGAAATAGCGCTCCAGCGGGAGCTTCTTGAAATACGACGACCCGCCGACGGTCCGGAGCGCCAAATCCACCACTTTTACTGAGTTCTCAATCGCCACCATCCGTGCGGCGACACTCTTGCGTGCCCACGAGCGTGGATTTTCTACTTCCACCTCCGCCGCCGCTTTCCACATCATCGCGCGCGCGGTCTCGATGAGCAGGTCCATCTCGCCGACCTTGTTGTACACGCTCGGCAAATAACTCATCGGCTTCTTGAGCGGATAGCGGGGACGATCGCGCATGAACTCCACCACGAAGTTGCGCGCCGCGACCGCGATACCAATATAAGGAGCCCCAATCGTGAACGGCGCGCGCAGGAACACGCCGCTAATCTCACTGCGCTTCGTCGCCGAGCGTTGCAGCACGACGGTATCGTCGGGAATAAAGGCATCCTTGAGTTCGGAGCTGCGCGACGCCGAAGCGCGCATGCCCATCGTGTTCCAATCGTCCTTGAAGACCAGGCCCGGTGTGTCGCGTGGCGGAATGAAGAACGTCAGAATCGTCGGCCCTTGCGGTGCGTCTTCCCACGTGGCTTCGGCGAAATACAGATCAATGGCGATGCTCTGCGTGCTGAAAATTTTGCGACCATTGATGATCCAGCCGCCATCCACGCGTTTCGCGACGGTGCGTGGTCGCAGCAGGATGATGGAGTTATCCGGTTCCGAGCCCGACCCGCCGCAGATCAAGCGTTCCTTGGCGACGCGCTGAATCTTGGCCGTGACTTTGGGATCCTTGAATTTCTCCCACAGCGCGATCAGGATGCCGAGCACATTGAAGTGCATGTTGATCGCCAGGGAGGTCGCGCCGCACCCCTCGGCGAGTCGTTCCTGGGCTTTGACGCGCTGGAGCAGGCTTGCGCCGAGCCCGCCGAGTTCTTCAGGAATGGTTAAGATTGTGTAGCCACTCTCACGAAGACGCGCGTAGTTCTCATAAGGAAACGCGGCGTCTTCATCGTACTTGGCCGCGCGCGGCGCGAATTCCTCGGCGAGTGTCGCGGCAAGATTGATGAATTTCTGGTCTCGCTCTGTATGAAACTGCTGCATGATTCCCCCCTTTAGAGCTGCTCCGAGGTATATATCCCTGAAGGGGGAAGGGCGTCCACCCGGATGCGGGATATTTGCGCGGCCTATTCAATAATGCGAGGCACTTTCAAGAAGTCGCCCTCGCGCGCCGGCGCGTTGCGGAGCAGATTGTCGGTATCGGGCTGGTTGGTGACGAGGTCCTCGCGCATCGGCGCGGGCACCTCGACCGCGTGCGCGGTGGGTTCGATCCCCTCGGTGTTTAATTCCTTGAGCTTTTCGATATAGCTCAGCATCTTATTGAGATGGCCAATCATCTCCTCTTCTTCTTCCGGTGCGAGTTCCAGTCGAGTGAGATAGGCCAATCGTCGGAGTTCTTCTTTTCCCGCGCTCACGTGCGTTCTCCTTCATCCTGCGGTGAATAACGAGCGCCCTTGTCGTACCGGAGCCGCCCCCAGGAAGCAACACAGCGGAGGCGCGCGCGGTTGTGTCGCGAAAAATTGTCATGCACTCTGTGCCACACGTGAAGAGCAAAAGGAGGATCAGACATGGCGACACGAGTGGGATTCATTGGGTTGGGGAATATCGGCAAACCGATGGCGGTCAATGTCGCGAAGGCGGGGTTCGATGTGATGGTCTATGATCTCCGCCAGGAACCGCTGCAAGAGTTGGCCGCGTTGGGCGCGAAGGTGGCGCGGTCAGCCCAGGAAATCGGGGCGCACGGGGAAATCATCGAACTCGTGGTGGTGGACGATGCGCAGGTCGAAGCGGTTATCTTGGGAGAAGGCGGAGTCCTCAACGGCGCCAAATCTGGCAGCGTGATCGCCATTCATAGCACGGTGCATCCGCGCACGATTCGGAAAATCGCTGAGCTGGCCAAGGCCAAGGGGGTCGGCGTGATTGACGCGGAAGTGAGTGGTGGCGACCGCGGCGCGGAGAACAAAACGCTCTGTTATATGGTCGGTGGCGACAAGGCGTTGTTCGAGCAATGCCGTCCGGTGTTCGCCACGTCCGGCGCGAACATTTTCCATCTCGGCGAGTTGGGCTCGGGCGCCATCGCCAAACTCGCGCACAATTTGATTGTGTACGTGAACATGATGGCGGCTTCGGAGGGGATGCGTTTGGCGGAGAAAGCGGGGCTTGATCTCAAGGCGATGCAAGAGGTGGTGCACGCGGGGGCCGCGCAGAGTCGGGTGGCCGACAATTGGCTCCAAACTCGGCGGCTCAAGGACACCTACACGAGCGGGCCACAGGGACTCTTGCAACTGATTCACAAGGACCTGCGGCTCGCGCTGGAATTGGGGCATGATGTCGGTGTGAGTCTGCCGGGCGCGGCGTTAGCGCAGCAGTTGATTGACCGCGTGTTTGCTCAGGACTGAGTTTCGGGGGTCGGGGGTCAGGTTTCTGGTTTTACGTGCGCTTTGCGCATCTGTTCCCGGACTCCTGGACTCTCAGACTCCTTCTCGATCACCCGACCAGCTTGGTCAATGTTTGCTCATACTCACCGAGGTCCTGGGCATCGACATGCACGGGATGCAGATCGACTCCGCTTTCCGCCTGGGCGTGGATTCGGTCGATGCATGCCTCGACCGTGCCCGCGCAACTGGTGGCATCAATCAGATTCGCGGGAATCGCATCCGTGGCCGCGCGTGAGTTGACCTCCCAACCTTTCTTCACCGCCTGGACCGCTTCACCGTACCCATGCCGCGTGAGTTGCTCGGCGTAGAACGTGCCCATGCGGCCAATGTAGAATGCCAACGTGCCCGCTGACTCCGCGCGTGCTTTGTCGATGTTCTTGGTGACCGTCACCGCGCTGGGGGAACGGACCGACACCGCGTTCGCCGGGCGACCAGCCGCGACACTCAGCTTTCGGAGCGCGGCGATTTCATTTTTCAGATTCGGCAGCGGAATCATCACCGGAAGC
>JABFSC010000110.1 GCA_013140885.1 Deltaproteobacteria bacterium
GAGCTCTGTCACCAGATTGGCGAGACTCCGCAGCGCTTCGGGGCGCTGCTGGGATTGTCCGGATTTTTCTGCGTACGCGGACCGCTAGCGACCGCGCGTGAGCTGGGGGAGCAACTCGTGCAGTTAGGCAGCGTCAATAAATAAAGGTATCAACTTGGCTGGGGAGTTGAGGGGTGAATGGTGTAATTCCAATCTCCATGAAACCGGTGCCGGTGCAGGTGTACTCGCTTGATTTCTGCAGCCGTTACCTTCCGACCGGTGGGATATTTCCGCCGATCCAGACGGCAGGTTATGTGAAGCCCTTTGGCGGTGGTCGTGTGCGCGATCAGTTTGACAATCGTCTCATAATCGCGCAGCGGTTGCCCGCGCCAATTCGAGGAGATGAACGAGAATAACCGATGTTCCACCTTGTTCCACTTGCTGGTGCCGGGCGGAAAATGACAGACGGTAATCGCCAACCCCGTTTCATCCGCGAACTTCTGCAACTCCACTTTCCACAGCCGCAACCGCGAGCCATTACTGCCCCCACCATCCGCCGTGATGAGCAACTCCTGCGCCTGCGCATACAAGGCGCGGCCTTCGCTCCGCCACCACCCCCGGATCGAGGCCACGGCGAAGGCCCCGGTGTCATGATCGGTCCCCACGTTCACGAACCCCGTATTGCGCGCGAGGTCGTAAATGCCATACGGATACGCGCGGGGCACCTCGGGGGAAGGGAAGTCGTGCCCGTTGACGAGGACGGGCTTCTTGGCGGGCCGCCATTGTTGGCCGCCATTGGCATAGTTGCCCAGCAGTTCCTTTTTCTTGGTGTCCACCGATATCACCGGCCTCCCCGCCGCCAAGGCCCGCTTCACTTGGGTGTTGATATGGCGGAATTGTGCGTCCCGGTCGGGATGATCCGTCCCTTCCTTGGACTTCCGGGTGCTTTGGAGACTGTAGTTCTGCGCCCGCAGCAGCTGGGCCACTTTCTCATGACTGATCGGATGCTTCTTGCGCGTGAGGTGCGCGGCCAGCATCCGGGTGCTCTTGCAAATCCAGCGTAAGGGGGATTCGGGATCCCCCCGCGTGCCCGGTTCAATCAGCCGCTCCAGCGCAGCGAGCAGCCTGGGATCGCGCTCGACGATGCGCTTGCGCCCCGCGCCCGCTCGGCGAATACGTCCCGGGGGGCTGTTGCCCTCCGCGATTTCGCCTATCCCCTTGGCAATGGCCTTGCGGGACAGTCCACAGGCGCGGCGCACCCGGGAGACCCCGCCGTACCCGAAGGCGAGCGCTTCGCTGGCGGCCAGGAGTCGGCGACTCCGTTCGTCTAGGAGGGGCCACACGCACGCAAACTTTTGCCGGAGTGACCTCATCTCATTCTTCATGCTGCCCAGTATATCTTTCGCCGCCTTTAGTTGCTACCTTTATTTATTGACGCAGCCTTAGGGGGGACGGGCTATGACAAAACCGATGGTTCTACTCGTGGAACGCGATGAGGAGCTCCAGCAACACCTACAGACACTATTGCTCAGTCAGGGGTTCGAGATTTCCTCGGTCTCCGATGTGACAGGCGTCCTTCACGTCCTACGCCAGCGGCGAGGACTCGATCTACTCATTATCAACGCTTGGCTTGAGACTTCAGAGGAAGGGCTAGAACTTGCTCAACTGATTCGCCGAGCCGATCGACATATTCCCACTATCTTGCTTGTGACCCACAGCTCTGAAGATCTGGCGATTGCTGCCCTCAGAGCCGGAGTCAACGATTACTTGAAATCGCCTTTCACTTCTGAAGCACTGCTCGCCAGTATTCGTCGCTGCCTTCCTGGGGTGCCCGCGCAACATACTGCGGGATTGGACTCCCACACGTCATCCACTTTATTGCATGGGGAGTGGATGATCGGTAAGAGCCCACAGATGCAGCACGTTAAAACTTTTATTGGTAAAGTTGCCATGACCGACAGTAGTGCACTCGTCACCGGCGAGACTGGGACCGGCAAAGAACTTGTCGCTGCTCTTATTCACCAGAATAGTTGTCGTCGGCAGAAGCCCTTCGTTCCAATTAATTGTGCTGCGATTCCTGACGGTCTCCTCGAAAGTGAATTGTTTGGCCACGAGCGCGGAGCCTTTACCGGAGCGTACGCACGCAAAGACGGTGCGCTGAAAGTGGCGGACGGAGGGACGGTCTTCTTTGACGAGATCGGCGACATGAGTCCCTACGCGCAGGCGAAGATCCTACGGGTGATCGAAAGCAAAGAGGTGCAGCGCCTCGGCGGACGTGGGAGCCTTCCGGTCGATATCCGTATCATTGCTGCCACCAACCGTAATTTGGAGCGGATGATGGCAACAGAGCAATTTCGGTCGGATCTCTTTTTTCGTTTGAACGTGGCGACTATTCACCTACCACCTCTGCGCGAACGGAAGGAGGATCTTCCAGATCTATTCACTCACTGCATCGCCACCATGAATCGGCGGTTCGGTGTACAGGTCGAAGGAGTAACCGAGGAAACCCTTGCCTTTTTGCTGCGTTACGATTGGCCGGGTAACGTGCGCGAGTTAAGGAACCTAGTCGAGGCAATCTATATTAATCAGCCCTCGCGCTGGATCACAGTGACTGACCTGCCTGAGCCATTCCGCCGTCGTTTTACCGAGACTGCCCATCTGCCACCAGATGAGCGAGAGCAGGTACTGCAAGCGCTCTTTTCTACCAATTGGAATAAACGTCTCGCCGCCCAGAAGCTGCACTGGTCGCGCATGACGTTGTATCGCAAGTTGGCGAAGTACCATATCGTGAGCGGCGGGAAGCTCGCAAAAGCACCGGAGCAAGAGATTGTGAAATTGTTGGGTGCTGTGGACCGATAGAGTGAGATAAAATCATCATCCTGAATCCACGGATAACAGCAGCAGCGAAAACTCGAGTATCTAGAAAAGTGCCTCCAATCTTGGCAAAACTGCGGATGCGTAACGTCCTAGGTTGCTAAGAGGAGGCACCCAACAGGTGAACAAAGAGAAAGTAGTAGGAAAGGTGGGAAAGTTCAACATCTGTTTTCGACCCGAGCAGTTGATGAGCCATGCGGGGACCGTGCTGCTCCACGACTTTGCCCAGCGCCTCGGGGTGGAGGAGGTCTTGGATGAAGAACTCCACGTCAAAACGCGCGCGCGCGGCTATGCGGAAAGCGAAGCCGTGGACGGCCTCATTTATAACCTGGTCCTGGGCGGGGAGCATTTGAGTGATCTGGAAGTCTTGCGGGGGGATCCGGGGACACAGGAATTGTTAGGGGCCGAGGCGATTCTTGCTCCGACGACGGCCGGAGAGTTTCTCCGCAAGTTCGCCATCGGGGACGTCCACGATCTGCCACGGGTGCAGTTGCGCCTGCAAGAGCGGGTGCGGCCGCACCAACAATCTCAGACCTGCACGATTGATCTGGACTCCAGCATCTATGAACAAGCCTCAACTCACAAAGAAGGCTCGACCAAAGCGTACAATGGGGAGGTCGGATATCATCCCTTGTTGGCGTTTTGGGCGGAGGAAGGCGAGTTGCTGTTCAGTCATCTGCGCCGGGGCAGTGCGCATACCGCGCGCAACGTGCTCTGGTTCTTACGCCAGACGCGCAAGCGGGTACCAGAGACTGCTGACAAGAAGCTGCGGGCCGACAGCGGGTTCTATAGCCGCGGGGTCGTGGAGTGGTGTGAAGCCGAGGGATTTACCTTTACCATCACGGCGGATCAAACCGCGCCCTTGCTGGCGGCGATCACCGCGCTGCCTGAGCAGCGCTGGCAAAATTTGTCCGAATATGACGTGGCGGAGGTGGCCACCCTGCGCTATCAGCCCACGGGCTGGGCGCATCTGTACCGCTACATTATCAAGCGAGAGCTGGCCGAGACCAAGACGGGAGAGTTGTACTGGAAATACCACGCCACCGTGACCAACGTGGAAGACCAGTCGGCGCGCGCACTCGTGGTGTGGCACTTGCAGCATGCCGCGATGGAGAATGCGATCAAGGAACATAAGAGTGGCTTTGGCTTGGAGAAGTTGCCCACCCAGAAATTCCATGCCAACTGGGCCTACCTCCTCATCGGCCAGCTCGCCTTTAATCTGCTGGCCTGGTTCAAGCGTTTAGTCTTGCCCGCCACTTGCCACCGCACGACGATCAAGACGATTCGTCACCACCTGCTCAACTTGGCGGGAAAAATCGTGCATACCGCGCGCCGCTGCTTCTTGATGCTCTCGGACCAGTATCGCTACCAATGCGAATTAGGGGTTAAAAGTTTGGCCGCAACAAAAGTAGAGCGGCTGCGACTTTGCCAAAGACATGGACGATCAAGCCCTGAGAGGAGCGGACTTTGGAAGCGAGCTGAATGCCGGTTTTTTC
>JABFSC010000587.1 GCA_013140885.1 Deltaproteobacteria bacterium
CATGAGCCTCTCGTCGCTGTATCGCAAACTCGACGAACTGCGGATTCAGCCAGAATAAGTGCCCGCCCTTTGCAACTTCGCGAAGGATGAGCGCGCTTCCTTCTCATTCCCCGGAAATTCGCCCCCTCGCATCCTCTTTTATGCCGCGTGTTGCTGGCATAAAGCGTGCTCTCCTCCGACAGGAGCATGCATATGAGAGATTTGAGTATTCGCGCATGGATCACGCCGGCTCCACCGACGATTGGCCCGAAAGAAAACCTCAAACGCGCACGCGCACGGATGCGGGCTGCCAACGTGGCGGAGCTATTGGTTGTCGATGACGGCAAACTGGTTGGAACATTAAATGAACGCGACATCTGGGAACACTGCCCAACGAGCACCTTGGTGATGGATGAGAAACAAGCCGATGAGTTACTGGAGCAGTTTCGCGTGGGGGGCGTCATGGCGCTGCACCCGCCGGTGATTCATCCCGGAGCGACCATATCCGAGGCCGCGCAGGTGTTCGCCGACTGTGGACGCGCGGGGCTGCCGGTCGTGGACGATGGCCTTCCGATCGGCTTTCTCACCGAGGCCAGCGTCATGCACGCGGTGGCCATGCTGCTTGGCCCAGAGGCGACTCGGGCGAAATCACGAGACCCGTAAAGTCCAAAGTCCAAGGTCCAAAGTCCAAGGTCTAAAAATTTCGGAGCTTGAGTTCCGAGTTCTCAACCGGTCCTCGGTCTCCGGTCTTTCCCATTTTTGCCATTTGACTTTTGCCTTGCCGAAGAAAAGGAGCTACGCAATGAGCACCCTACAACGGATTCTCGTTGGTCATAGTTTGTTCCCCGATGGCGACATGGCGTTGCGCTCGGCTGCGGTCCTGGCCGAACGCGCCCAGGCGGCCCTCTACCTCTTGCATGTCGTCGAACCCTATCCTGTGTATCAACGCATGCGCTTCCCGACGGTGCCCGCGCACGCCATGTTGGAAGAAGTGGTGCTCAACGTGCGGACCCAACTGCATGAATTAGCGGCCTCCCCGCTGCTCTCGCGCTTGACCGTCGAGACGGACGCTCATATCGGCAAACCGTTTGTCGAGATTATTAAAGCCTGCCGCGCCTGGAATGCGCACGTGATCGTCCTGGGCGTCAGCGCGCGTGGCACGGACCGGTTCCTGGGCAGTACGGGGGAACGGGTGCTGCGCAAATCGCCGGTGCCCGTCTTGCTGGTGAAACGCGAGCTTGTGCCCGGTCCCAAGACGGTGCTCATTCCCATTGATTTTTCGCCGGCCTCACGAGACGCGGCCAAAGAGGCGCTCGCGCTCGTCCGTGGGTTCGGCGGGCGCGCGATCTTTCTGCATGTGCTGGACATTAGCTACCTCTATCCCGCCGCGTATGGCGTGGAACCCGTCATCCTCCCCCCAGTGAAACCCGAGGATATTGAACCTGAGTGGCAAGAGTTTCTCGGCACGTTGCCGCTCGCCGACATCGCCTGGGAAAAGCAGACGTGTGAAGGGCCAGCCGCGCGACACATCGCCGAGGCCGCCACCGCGCTCAACGCGGACGTGGTCGTCATTGGCACACACGGGCGCACTGGGGTGGCGCACATGTTACTCGGTAGTGTGGCCGAGGCCGTGCTCAGACTCACGGACTGTTCGGTCTTGACCGTGCGACCCGATGCCTTCCAGTTCGAGTTGCCGTAACGAAAGGATACGACGATGAACCCGTTGAATGCCGATGCCGTTAAACATGCCGCGCAAACCCGCTTACTGGGCCAGGTGGTCCGCTATTGGGAGAGTGTCGATTCGACCAACGCGGCCTTAGTCCGCCTCGTCGCGGAAGGCGCTCTGGAAGGCACGGTGGTGATGGCCGACGCCCAGACCGCGGGACGCGGGCGGATTGGTAAGCTGTGGGTGTCGCCTCCGGGGGTGAATCTGCATCTCTCCGTCCTGCTCAAGCCGTCGCTCTCCCTTCCAGAGACGCGGCTGTACACGTTGATTGGCTCGTTGGCCATCGCCGACGCGGTGGAGTCTCACGGTGTGAAAGCGCAAGTGAAGTGGCCCAACGATGTCTTGGTCAATGACAAGAAAATCGGTGGCATCCTCGCCGAAGTGCAAACCCATGACGGGCGGATCAACTCGCTCATCATGGGGATCGGGGTCAACCTGAACATCGACCGGCCGGGCATGAATCAGCTCTACGGCGAAGCGGCGGCGGGCGCGACCTCCTTACGCGAAGCAATAGGCCGGATTGTTGACCGTAACGCCTTCGCCGCGCGGGTCTTGGAGAGTCTAGAGCAGCGCCACTTTGATTTCTTGGCGCATGGCAAGGCTCCGTTGCTGAAGGAATGGCGTAGTCGTTCGTTCTTGGGCCGTCGCGTCACCGTGCGTGAGGAAGATGTGCATGTCGAGGGCATCGCGATGACCCTGGATGAAGAGGGCTGTCTGGTCGTCAATCTGGATGATGGCTCGACCGTGCGGGTCCGCGAAGGGGAAGTCTCTCCTCTCTAGAGCGTCACGAGGCAATAATAGGGCAGACCGGGGAGCGAAGACAAAGTCAAAAGGCAAAAGTCAAAACGCAAAAATGAGACAGACCGAGGACCGGCGACCGAGGACCGAGGCCTGAGCCGCCAAGACTTTGGACCTTGGACTTGAGACCTGTGTGAACTGAATGAACCAATACCGAGATAAATGTCTTTCCGCTCACGACGCGGTGCGTCTGATTAAGAGTGGCGACCGCCTCTTCACCAGCGGCAATGTCGCGACCCCACGGGTGCTGCTGCGTGCCCTGGTTGAACGACGGCAGGAACTCGAACGGGTCGAACTCGTGCACCTGCTGTTGATGGGTGACGACTTCGCATTGCCTGGACTGGAAACCCATTTTCGCCATAACGCCTTGTTTGTGGGCCCCGGCGACCGTCAGGCCGTCAATACCGGCAAGGCCGATTACACCCCGGTCTTTCTGTCCGAGATCGCGGGCCTGTTCTCCTCCGGCGCGCTTCCTCTTGATGTCGCCCTGCTCCATGTGTCACCGCCTGATGAACATGGCTTTATGAGCCTCGGTGTCGAGGTGCTTGCCTCACACGCCGCCGCCAAGGCCGCGCGCACCGTCATCGTTCAAGTCAATGACCAGATGCCCCGCGTGTTGGGCGACTCCTTTCTGCATCTGTCCGACGTGCAGGCCATCGTCGAGTGCAGCGAGCCTCTGCCAGAGTTTCCCTGTGGTGCCTTTGGCGCGGTCGAGCAAGAAATTGGCGCACGGATCGCCGACCTCATCCCCGATGGCGCGACGTTACAACTGGGCATCGGCACCATTCCCGACGCGGTGCTGGCCAGCCTGACCGGCAAACGCGACCTGGGCATTCACACCGAGATGATTTCGGATGGGGTGATGAACGCCATCGAAGCGGGCATTATCACTGGTGACAAGAAAACCCTGCATCCCGGCAAAGTGATCGCGACCCTGGTCCTCGGCAGTCGGACGCTCTATCAATATGCCGATAACAACCCGGCGTTCGAGTTGCACCCCTCCTCGTATACCAACGACCCGTTCATCATCGCTCAGCACGAGAACTTAGTGGCGATTAACTCCGCCTTGGAAATTGATCTCACCGGGCAGGTGTGCGCGGACTCGATTGGCACGGCCATCTATTCCGGGTTTGGCGGGCAACTCGATTTTATTCGCGGCGCGGCGCGGGCGAAGGGTGGCAAGCCCATTATCGCCTTGCCCGCCACGGCTCGTGGAGGAGAGATGTCGCGCATTGTTCCCGTGTTGAAACCCGGCGCGGGCGTCGTGACCACTCGTGGCGATGTGCATTTCGTGGTGACGGAGTTTGGCGTCGCCCAGCTCTATGGCAAAAGTCTGCGCCAGCGGGCACAGGCGTTGATTGACATTGCCCATCCCCGGTTTCGTGAATCACTGGAGCGCGCGGCGCGGGAACGATACTTGCTGTGAGTGCTGGGAAGGAGGAACAGTTATGTTTATGACAGAAGTGCTGGGACGATGCAGTCTCTTGGAACAACGGGTCGCTGACATTTATAGCCAATTCGCCGGCAGTCTGAATGATGACCGAGCGCTGGCAAGCTATTGGTTGGGTATGGCCGAGGAAGAGAAACATCACGGCAAAATTCTGGCCGCCGAAAAAGCCGCGCTCGAAGTCGATTCGGATACCGGGTATTTCATGCCGGAGTTTTCCGCCAAGCTGATGGAAATGGATGCGCTGCTCAAGCGCGTGGAAGAAAAAGCGCGGATCGGCGTCACCAAAGACGAAGCGTTCACCCTGGCGCTAGAGTTGGAGCAATCAGAACTCAACACCATTTATCGCGATCTCGTGCTGATGGGGCGGGCGGCGGTCAAATTGATGGCT
>JABFSC010000082.1 GCA_013140885.1 Deltaproteobacteria bacterium
GCAGACGCCACTGGCAACTCGGCGAGGATGCCGTGATCGTCAGATTTCCCGTCCCCCCCGCAAGCGGAAGTGGGATAGTCGTCGGGGTCACGGTAATGGTGCAGGGCGGGGGCAGTGGCGTCTGCTGCGACACAATAAACGTGGCCTGGGGTGCCGCTTCGAGCGCATTGGTCACCGTCATGGTGCCGCGCCGCGGATTCGGACCCGGATTCGGAGCCACCGTGTAGTTGATCGGCCCGTTGCCAGTCCCCGAACTGGCGCCAGTAATCGTTACCCACGACGGTGCGTTACTCGTCACCGTCCACGGACATGTTGCTGGCGTCACCATATTCACCACCATCGCCCCACCACCAGACACCACCACTTGGTTCACCGGTGACATCGCATACGTACAGTAATTGACCGTGAGGACGACTTCGACCTTCAGCGTTCCGGATGCCGGGATAGTGCGGTCTTTCCACTGCCAGCCACCCGTAAAATCTCCCGGCCCGAAAGGAAGCCCGGTATTGTCGAAGTTATTGACCGCTGCGTCACTCAAGACGCCTGCAACATCAGTCACTGAGGCGCCATCGAATGCGCGGACCAAATACGCATCGGCGCCGATTCCGCGATAGCGCGCGATATTGGTGCCTGCGTCCGATATGTCAATGCCGCCGGTCGGTCCAAGCACGGCGGTATCATTCCCCGCTGTAGGTTGCACATCGAAATCAGCCATGTTGAAGAGACTCAGCGTTAAAGGATTAACGGCACTCAGATTGGTGATGGTCATCTCCCCACGCACGGTACCGGAGGGAAAGCCCGTCACGGTCGCATCATTATTCACCACCCATTTCAACTGCGCGGAGAAGAGCGCGCCCCCCAAGCTCGTCCAGTCAAGGGTCGCGGTATCACCGGTATAATTCTGGGTAATGGGAACAGGAAAAAACGTCTCCGCCGCGCCGCCACTCACGCGGAACCACCAACCAGTCTCGAAGAGATGGTCTTGAGAGAGAGTCGGTGACACTCCGGTGAAATTCGCGCTGGGACTAGCATCAAACTGGCTAGCATTCAGAACAAACGTCGCCGGAGCCTCAGTAATGGTCCCTTGCGCGCCGACCAAAGAGATATTGGTGGACAACATGAGCGTGAGTGCGAGCAGTGAATGCCGTAGATGTTTCTTCATTAGTTCCTCTCCTCCTGTGGCCGCGATTTGTAACACAGAGAACGGGCGTGTCATCCCCTATCCGCCCAAGGGAAGGGTCACTTGATCCCCCTCACCCTAACCCTCTCCCAGCCGGGAGAGGGAACTTTCAGACCCCACTCATTGAACGCCATTTCTCCGAAGGACTATCGCGTTTCCGAGGGAGAATCCTTTCTCGAAATCACCTCATTCCCGTTCGAGCCACACATCCGGCGCGGGGTTCACGTCATGCCGCGCGAAGATCGCGTCAACCTCCTTCATGTCAGCCTCGGAGATGGTCCACCCCAACGCCCCGTTGTTGTCATCCACTTCACTGGTCGTGCGACAGCCCACCAACGCCGTGCTGATGACCGGGTTCATCAATGTCCACCGCAACGCGAACTGCGGTAGGCTTTTCTGATATTTGGCCGCCAGCCGTTTGAGGTCGTCCACGACTTTGAGATTCTTGGGGAAATACTCCGGGCCAAAGAGATGCTGGAAGAGATTGATGCCACCCATGCGTCCGCGCCGCGCGCGCCAGTCGTCACCACCAAAATCCGTGCTGTCGGAGAACGCGCCAGTGAGCAGCCCGTAGGCCAGCGACCCGTAGGCCATCACGCCAACGTGCTGATCGCGACAGTAGGGGAAAATTTCGCTCTGCATGCGCCGATCAAACATGTTCCAACAATACTGGACGACATCAACCCGGCGGGCGCTCATGCTGCGTTCAATCTGCGCGAGGCGAAAGTTCGAGATGCCCGCGCACCGCGCCTTGCCTTGCTTGATGATCTCATCTAGCCCGCGCATGGTCTCCTCGAAGGGCGTATTCACGTCCGGCCAGTGCACCATGTACACATCCACGTAATCCGTATTGAGATTTTTCAAGCTCTTCTCAATGGAGTCGAGGATGCGTTGGCGGCCACTATCGCGGAAGTTCGGGGCTTCCTTGTAGCCAATGCCGAACTTCGTCACGACCACGGCCTCCTTGCGCCGCGCGCCCAGGGCCTTGGCCAGCGACCGTTCCGACGCGCCAAAGCCGTAGGCTTCCGCCGTATCGAAGCAATTGATCCCCAGGTCGAGCGCGCGATGAACCGCGTCAACAAATTGATCTTCCTCGATTGAACCGTACCCTCCACCAATTTCCCAGCAGCCAAAGCCAATGGCCGACACCTGAATCCCCGTTTTGCCAAACGCGCGGTATTCCATATTCCGATTCTCCTTGCGTGCGAGTCCTCTTACCCGTTGAAGTTTTCGTAAAAAATATAATTCGTGCTGTAATCACTGACCTCGAAATAGACCTTCTTTTCTCCGCTATCAACCTGATAGTTCCAGTTGAGATCGACATGCCCGTAGCCGTAGCGATAGGGCCGCAGGGAGTTATCCGTCGTCCCGCGCGCCGTGGTCAGCTTGTCGATCTTGATGAAGCGCCGAACGAGCTTGTCGCCGGCGTAGATATCAAGCACGCCATCGGTGCCAGTCCAGTTCTGAATGGAGCGGCCTAACTCGTTTTGTGATTCTTGCGTGCAGGCGGGCAGCAACATGAGCGACACGATACTCATCGTGTAGGCGATCTTGGCGATTGAGCGATACGACATGTAGGGTTCTCCTCGCTCTGGAAGGTAGCTGGCCACCCGCGAGACATCAACCCTACGAGTCGCACCATTTACTGGTATTTGGGAAGTCGTTGCGCGGGGATCGCCTTCAGCGGCAAGCGCGCGCTGTCTTTGGGCGAGAGGATGGGAGTCTGAGTCGGCCAGTTGATGCCGAGGTCGGGATCGTTCCACAACACGCCATTATCGGCGGTCGGGTTGTAAAAATCCGTGCATTTGTACGCCACCAAGGCGCTCTCACTCGTGACGCAAAAACCGTGAGCGAATCCTTCGGGAATATAGAGCTGTTGCTTATTCTCGTCGGACAGGACAACGCTGATCCATTTGCCAAAGGTCAGCGACCCAACCCGAATATCGACGGCGACATCAAACACTGCGCCCTGGAGGACATACACTAACTTCGCTTGGTCACTCGGATGCTGAAAGTGAAGCCCTCGGAGCGTGCCCCGCGTCGAGGCCGACAGGTTGTCTTGCACGAACTGTTCAGGCAGTCCGTGCCGTTGATACCGCTCCTGATGCCAGGTCTCGACAAAGAAGCCACGGTCATCCAGAAAGACCTGCGGATCAATAATCACCACCCCTGGCAAGTCTGTCTTAATCACGTTCATGGGCACGTCCTGTACGCAAGAGGTCAAGGAGATATTGTCCGTAGCCGCTCTTTTGGAGCGGATGGGCTAACTGGGCCAGCTCCTCAGCCGTGATGAAATCCAGATGATAGGCCACTTCTTCCGGGCAGGCGATTTTCAGCCCTTGGCGCTGTTCAATGGTCTCAATGAAATTGGCGGCCTGTAAAAGTGAGGTTGGCGTCCCGGTATCAAGCCAGGCGATGCCACGCCCCAGCTTTTCCACACGGAGTTGGCCTTGCTGGAGGTACTGTTTGTTGAGATCGGTAATCTCCAGTTCTCCACGAGCGGAAGGGCGGAGACGCGCCGCGATCTCGACAACCTGAGCATCGTAGAAATAGAGCCCCGTGACCGCATAGTTGGAGCGTGGCTGTGGTGGTTTCTCTTCCAAGCTCAGGACACGCCCTTGGTCGTCAAATTCCGCCACGCCGTAGCGCTCCGGGTCATTCACCCAATAGCCAAAGACGGTCGCGCCCTGATCGGAACTGGCCGCGCGCCGCAAGCGGTCGCTGAGGCCATGTCCATAAAAAATATTGTCGCCCAGAATCAAGGCGCAGCCCTGTTGGGCAATAAAGTCACGCCCAATGAGGAAGGCTTGGGCGAGGCCGTCCGGGCTCGGTTGCACGGCATAGTCGATATGAATGCCCCACTGTGTCCCGTCCTTGAGCAGGTCTTGGAACAGCGGCTGATCGTGCGGCGTGGTAATGACCAAGATGTCACGAATCCCCGCCAGCATGAGGGTGCACAGTGGATAATAGATAAGTGGTTTGTCGTACACGGGCATGAGCTGTTTGCTCACGACATGGGTCAGCGGATACAACCGCGTCCCCGACCCGCCCGCCAAAATAATGCCTTTGGTAATCACGATCCCCCTACCCGTTCCCGCGCGAGATATAACATCGAGTGAATTTTTCGGCTCTCGCGTCGAGCCCGGTTGTATGGCCCAGCGCCCGGACTGTCAAGGGAGAAGGGCCGGGGTCAGCGACAGAACGTGGGCCGGAATAAGCGGAGCGTTTCCGGCATGTTTGCTCGCGCCGGGAACGGCCTCCGGCCTTATCCCGGCCTACGGAACCTGCGACAGTCGGCTACGCGACCCCGGACTTCTTCAGCCACTCCAAGAGCTTTTTCCAACCATCCTCCGCTTGCTCCTTGCGATAACTTGGTCGGTAGTCGGCATGGAATCCGTGCGGCGTATCGGGATAGAGGACAATCTGGGACGGACTGTTGGCCGCTTGCAACGCTTTTTGCATTTGCTCGACCGTCTCATTGGGAATCCCACTATCAGCCGCACCGTAGAGCCCCAGCACGGGTGCTTTGAGCGTCGCGGCGAGGTCAATGGGATGTTGCGGTTTCAGGTCGGAGGTTTGATCGACCAGACGGCCATACCAAGCGATCCCAGCTTTCAATGTGGGACTATGCGCGGCGTAAAGCCACACGACGCGCCCACCCCAGCAGAACCCGGTGATACCTAGTCTCTTCACATCCCCCTTGCTCGACTTTTCCGCCCACGCCACGGTCGCATCCAGGTCCGCCATCACTTGGGCATCGGGCACTTTGGAGACAACCTTGGTGATAATGTCGTTGATCTCGGTCATTTGTGAGACATCGCCCTGGCGGGCGTAGAGTTCCGGGGCGATGGCGCAATAGCCCAGTTTGGCGAAACGGCGGCAGACATCCTTGATATGCTCATGGACCCCAAAAATTTCCTGAACCACGAGCACCACGGGAAATGGTCCACCAGTCGCGGGCATCGCCCGATACGCGGGCATCTGGCCATCGCTGGTCGGGATTTTCACCTCACCGGCTTCAAGACCGGTGGCGTCGGTAGTAATCATCGTTTGCGCCGAGACGGGTCGCACCGCCAAGGCGAAACCCGCCGCGAGCGTGGTCACCACGAACTCACGTCGAGTGAGGGTTGGTTTAGGAAAAAAACTCCGAGCATCATCGTGCATTGTGGGCCTCCTTTCTGCGCGCGCGCATTCTACCCTGACTTGCTTCGCGGACACAACGGACTAGGGGCTAGGGGCTAGGGGCTAGGGTTGCGCTTCGCGCACAACGTTCCCTATTTTTGCCTTTTGCCTTTTGACTTGCCTTCAGTCCCCCCGCGCAACCACCACCAGCCTATCCCTCTCAACACTCGTCTGCTCCGTGATTCCCCCGCCGGGCCACTCGACCACAAGGCTCTCAATGGAGCCAGCCGTTCCCAGCCCGAACGTCACCGGCAACTCGACTTGTGACAGATAACTCCGCGTCGGCATTACCTGCCGACGTTGCCGTATGCCACCAGCCGTCACTGTCACCCACGCTCCCAGCGCATCGCGATTGGCGTGCCCACTCCGCACTTTCACCCGTACCCAATGGTGCCCCGACCGCTGATCGTTCCGCAGTAACGCGGGTCGCCCGCCAACCTGCGTCAGCATGACATCCAGATCGCCATCGTTATCAATGTCCGCGTATGCCGCCCCACGTCCCACGATTGGTCGAGCCAAATCATTCGTGTGGTCCGCGGGCATCGGCACGAAGGTGGCCCCCGCCTGGGCTCCAGTATTCCAAAAGAGTTGCGCCGCTTGCTGATACGACTGACTCGGTTGAACGACCGCGATCTCCTCCTCCAGATGTCCATTGGCGTGCAGCAGATCAAGTCGCCCGTCCAGGTCCGCATCGAAAAAGAAAGCGCCAAACGTCAGCATCAAGCGCGAGGCCGCGCCAATCCCTTCGCCAATCGCGTCATCCGTGAACAGCGGCGGCACCCCATGCGCGACATACAACGACGTCATCTCACCCGCGAAGTTGCCAATCACCAAACCCAACGCCTCGTCATTGCGATAGAAAGCCGTGTCCACTCCCATCGCGCCGGTGGCGTTGCCGTTGCGATCAAACGCCACCCCCACCTGCATCCCCTCTTCCCCAAACGTGCCATCGCCTCGGTTGTGAAAGAAGAAGTTGCGGACTGTGTCATTCGCCACCACCACATCGATCCACCCGTCACGATCCACATCAATCGGCATCACCCCTAATGCCTTGCCAATGGGAAGTCCGGTCGTCGGGTGCGACACCTGAATCCCCGCCGTGGCCGAAATGTCCACGAACGTTCCGTTCCCCTCATTGCGATAGAGCAGCGCATGCGCGCCAGGAAAACTCGTGGGTGGCCCATACGCACGCCCGACCCCAGTCAGGCGATAGTCAACCGCGAAGTCCACCTCGCGTGACCAGGCCACGTAGTTGGCGACAAACAGGTCAAGGTCACCATCGTTGTCAATGTCCAAGAACGCCGCGCTGGTGCTCCACTGCTGAGGGCTGCCCGCGACGCCAGCGGGTCCCGTCACGTCCTGAAATGTCCCCTCGTGGTTGCGAAACAGATGATTGGCCCCCACCGCGGTCACGAACAGATCGACCCAGCCGTCGTTGTCATAATCCCCCACCGCGACGCCCATGCCGTAGAAACTGACATTGAGCCCCACCTGCTGTGTCACATTGGTGAAATGGCCGGTGCCATCATTGCGGTAGAGCACCGGGGTCGGTGGTGGCACCTGTCCCTCCTGCTGCCACGGCCAGGGGGCGGAATTGACCAGTAGTAAATCCTGATCGCCATCGTTATCGAAATCGAAAAAGGCGCAGCCGCCGCCCATCGTCTCCGGCAGCAGCTTGTCGCCATACGCGCCGTTGTGATGCACGAAGTCGATCCCCGCCACTTGGGTGATGTCGGTAAACGGCAGTGATGGCACCCGCGTGGCGGTGTGCTCTTGCGGAAGTAGGAGCGGCGCGGGCGCGACTGGTTCCGCACGCTGTTGCGGACACGCGGCCAGCCACACGACAAGACCAACCAGCACGAGCCCACAGGCGAGTACCCAGAATGTCCACTTGAGCAGCCGCGTCACGGTCGGATTCTCAGGTGGAGGAGAATCGAGGTGAGGTGAAGAGGATGTCATTTAGCGCAGATCATAAATCACCACGGCTTCCGCCGCATGATTGGCCGGGGGGTTGTCACGTCGCGCCAGCGCGATGGCCCGGTCGCGGGCGTTTTCATCAAGGCGATATTCATCGTGCCGACTGAGGTGGAGCACCGCTTTTTCCCGATCTCCACGCTGCCCCGCGATCAACGCGATATTGTGATGCGCCGTCACGTTCTCCGGGTCCAGCGCCAGCGTGCGCGCGAACCACTCGTCCGCCTCCTGTAACAAGCGCGCCTGCTCCTTCGGGTTCCGCTGCTTCTGCTTGGCTCGCTCGAACAGATTCAAGCCGATTTCATTCAACACCCGGTAGTCCCACGAAAAGTCGAATCCGCGCTCGCGCGTCTCGGCGGAGTCCATCGTCACGATGCTCCGAAAGTTGGCGATAGCGGCATCAAACTGGCCGAGCTGCGCATTCACCAACCCAGCCAACCACGCCGCTACCCACGGCAGTGGCGCGGGCGTCATCGTGTTGGCCCGACGGAGCGCTGCCCCCGCATCCTCGACCCGCCCTTCTTGCAAATAGACCCGCGCGAGATTGAGTGGACCATCAGCGCGGCCCAAGCGTTCGACTTCCGCGAACGCGACGGCCGCTTGTCGCAACTCACCACGGTTACTGCCGCTGGTCGCGCCGCCACTCGCCTTGCGCAACAGGCCGATGCCATAGTCATTCCAACGTTCCCATTCGGGCACCGACACTGAAGCGGGAGCCACAGGGACCACTGGCTCGTCAGCCACTGGCAACACGATCCGGTCCGTCGCAAGCATAGTCATCGGCAGCTCCTGCTGATGCGACGCCTCGTCCAAGAACTGGCGCGTGTAGGCGGCGGTGAATTTGCGGTACCACACCTTCACTTCAATGGTGACCGCTTCGCGCACATCATCCGGGAGCGGCAAGCGATAATGAATGGTCTCCGCGGCCCCCGGCGGAATCTGATGGTCATACAACGGCACGAAAATGTCTTGCACGTTGCGTCGATCAATCCGCCGCCCCTGACGATCAATCATATAGACATTGAGAAAATGCGCCCACGGATCGACCTCACGCTCGGCGTTGAGCGCGCCATTGCGCCCCAACACGCGCCCGCCGCTGGTCGCCGTCACTTCCACCCACACTTCATTGGAGTCCGCCGTCCCTTGGGTGAACGCATGCCCGATGCGCAACGTGCGCACGACGACATCCAGCAAATAACTCTTTCCCGGTTGCAGCGTGGGCACGTCAGGACGCAGGGGCGCGTGCAACTCGCCGTCGATGCGCCCCTCCTCATGCACCGCGAAAATATCCGCGCGCAGGACATTGTTCCGCAAAAAATCCTGCTGCGTCTTGAGGACCGCTGGCGGAAGATTGAGGAGGTGTGGCAAGGCGGTATTGGCGGCGGGAAAGAGATGATCGTGCACGGCGGGTGCGCCCACGCTCTCGGCGAAGCGCGCGCCAAAGTCGGTGGACGCCATCAGCGGCATGTGGCACTGCTGACAATTGTTCACCGCCCGTGGCGGGTAATAGAAGCTGCTCGCGCCATGCCCCGACATGCCGCTCAACAGAAACGAGTCGTAATGATTCTGCCCCCGCAGCCAGCGATAGCGGTTCAGCTCCTCTGGCAGATGGACCTTGTGACAGGTGCTACAAAACTCCGCCGTGCGATGCAGCGGCTTGAGGAACGCGCGCTTGTGCAAATCGGGCCTGGCTTTAATCAATTGCTTGCTCACCTCACGCAGCATCGGACTCTGGCTAAACGTCAGGGGATAGTAGACCGGCGCATCCAGCACGTAGGCCCCGTTGCCACGAACGCTGGCAATGTCGCCCACGGCATGACAGACGACACAGGTGATCCCCGCTTGCGCGGTCGGATGATCGGCGTCAAAGGCGGGATCATCAAAGAGGCCAGCGAACAGTGGCACCGGATCGTGACACGAGGCGCAGAACCGGGAAGCGCGGACATGACCATCACGCTCCTGTAAGACGCGCCGGGTTTCGCGCACGCTAAACAGATAGGCGGGATTGTTGAACGAACTAAAGCGATGCGCGCTCACCGCCCATTTGGCATGGGTGTCGGCATGGCATTCGCGGCAATAGTCGTCCTGCATGAGCAAATAGGGCGCGATGGGACCACGCACCGTGGTCCGGGCCAGCGAAGGTGGCAAGTGACTTCCCTCCCCTGCGGTCGTTGGTGCGGTCGCGGGCATCAGCAGCGGCCACACAACCGCGAGCGCGACGCTGACCACGGAGAACACCAACCCGCCACCACCCATCCGCCAGTGGATTCGCGGACCCGCGAGTCGATGGAGCACGAAGAACCACACGATCAAGAAGGCACTGACGACATGCCCCCAGTAGGCGATCATGCGGGCCGTTGGCGCACGGACCTCAAACACCCCCGTGCGCAGCAAGAGAAACCCACTGACCAGCAGAAGCGCGAGGATGCCCAGCAACGCCACGCCCACCCGCGCGGCTTGTCGATTCGGATGAGTCCAAGCCTTGCGGATATGTGCCACCAGGAAGCCCGCGGCGGGCACGACAAAGACGAGACCGAGCGCGAGATGGGCCAGGAACATCCACAGATAGAAGGTGCTTTCGTAATTGGTGCGCGTCGTCCACTGAAGACCGGAGATCGTCAGCAGGTAGAGCGAGTTCGCGCCCAGCAACGCGAACAAGGCCAGCACCACGGCGAGCAGGAGCCGAAGGCGCGGACTCACGACGGGTGAGGAGTCGTTCAGCGGAGGAGTGGGAGTCAGCTCGGTAGGCATGGTGTCTCGCTCCGAGAGCACGGCGCAATCGGGATGCCCGAAGGTGCCACACCGCACCGAGCGTTTCAAGCGCGTTGATGCGATCCGTCACGGAGTAGCACGGCGCTTTGAGTCCCTAGCCTGGATGAAACGCAGCGGAACCCAGGGCGACCGCTGGCAGCACTGCGGAAACCCGGATTCCACTCCGTTCCATCCGGGCTACAACAGAGTTGGCATACATACGGACGGCCCCTCATTCCCCAAAGTCATCCGTGTTCTCCGCCTGCTCACCACCGCCCCAGTCCGCACTCAACCATCCCAGCCGTACAAAGCGATGAAACGAGGAAAATGGCCATGCCGAAGCGTGCGTAACCAAGCCGTGTTTCACCGGATTGTAGTGAATATAATCGACATGCCGTTGCCAGTCGTCTTCATCCTGAATCGTGTGCTCCCAGTAACGGCGCTGCCAGAGTGGATACTCCCCTTTGGCGTTCGACCTCATCGCCACACCTTGCTGAACAAGCGTGCGCGTAAAATGACTCTTGATCACCTTCCAACGCCCAGCAAAATCGGCGTCGCCCGGCGGTAATGTCCAAATAGTGTGGAGATGGTCCGGCAGCACCACAATCGCCTCAATCGTAAAAAAGCGTTGAGCGTGCACGGCCCGAAACGCCGCACGTAAGCTCTCAACCTGCGTCACAAGCCACCGCGAACGGCGGTCAAGCAACGTCACGGTGAAGAAGAAGGTGCCACCTGGAAGCCAATTGCGGCGATAATTCACCATGCTCGGAATTTATCCTGGATTGCGCTTCACTTCATCCGGGCTACTGGAGTTACTGCGCAAACCCGGATTCCACTCCATCCCATCCGGGCTACAACAGTCCCGTAGCCTGGATGAAGCGCAGCGCAATCCAGGACGCCCGTGGCTCTCACTACGCAATCCCGTAAGCCCGTCGTCCCGCAGTCCCGTAGCCTGGATGAAGCGCAGCGCAATCCAGGACGCCCGTGGCACGCACGGCGGAATCCCGGATTCCACTCCGTTTCATCCGGGCTACAGAACTCTTGAAACGGTTCACCCCCGCACGGTCCCCTGCATCGCCAACGCGCTCAAGGTCGCCTCTAGCCGCGCGACAAACTCATCGGCATCCTCTCCAGGCGACATCTCCTCACCCACGACCACCGCGCAGTTGAACGGGACGAGCACCGCGTCTCCTTTCGGCAAGGCTTTCCCCAGCCCATGCAGAAAAACGGGCACGATCACGCACTCCGGGTGTGATTTCGCCAAGTGGTAGACGCCCTTTCTCAGCGGCGCCATTTTGCCGGGTTTCCCCCGTGTTCCTTCGGGAAAAAGAATCAAGATGTCATTGCGGCGCAACGCCTCGGTGCTGGCATTGAAGAGATGTTCCTTCGCCGTCTCTCCCGTCCGCGAGAGCGGAATGATGCCAATCAACGTGCGCGCCACCCAACTCAGCATTTTCGTGCTCAAGAAATAATCCGCCGCCGCGACTGGTCGCACCTGTGGCAAGAGCCGTAACGGGAACAGACTCATCAAGACCAACGTATCCAGATGACTGTTGTGGTTCGCGACGATGATGCGTGGGCCGCGCTGTGGCAGCCGTTCGCGGTTGACGACATGCAACCCCAGGAAGACCCACACAATCGGGCGGACCAGCAGCGCGAAAAACAAGACTTTGAGCCAAGACGCGAACATAGACCTCCCGCATCAGTAGCGAAGATAATACACAAAGTGGAGGTGCGGTCCGCTCACGCCGGGGCACTGGGATTGGAGCTGCGGATTGTGGAGGTGGCGGGTTGCCACCTATAGGAACCTGAAGTTGCTACTAATAGGAATCGCCAGGTTGCTACCGGTAGGAATTTTGGCGTTGCTAAATCTGGAAACGTGTTGCTATAAAAGGCGCCAGGTTGCGGCTAATAGCAACAGCGAATGTCGTTCAATTGGCGTTCGGCGCAACGATAAGAAGAGGTAAACAAATGGCCAAAAAGCTAATAAACCCCGAACAACTATATGATGGCACCCCCATTGGCATGTCGCAGGCAGTGCTTGATACAGAAAGTTCTCTGGTGTTTGTGTCCGGTCAAGTCGATTGGGATAAGCACCACCAAGTTTCCCGGCCCTCCGTCGCGGGCCAGTTTGAAGTGGCACTAGAGAATTTACGGACCGTATTGGCGGCTGCCGGCTCAAGCGTTGACAACCTGTTGCAGGTGCGGATTTATGTCCGTGGCGAGTTGGAAGAGCATATGGAATCGTTGGCACCCATCCTGGCCGGGTTCCTTGGCGGTTCACGGCCAGCCGTCACGGGAATTGGTGTCGCGTCTCTGGCATCGAAAGCCACGCTAGTGGAGGTAGAAGCGGTGGCTAAAGCCAAGTAGTTGTTGTGGCCCCGTGTTGCCGCGGCAAAAGTGAAACGTTGCCCACCAAGCCGAGCTGTGATCCCTCACAACGGCATGCCGTCCGACCGCTGCCCGTGAGCGGTTTCTGCTGACCCCAAAAAGTCTCGGTGCGGCAGCGGCGGCTGATGCCAGGGCGTCAGGCTCCACAGGAGAAACAGTCGATGATCCATCTGCTACAGGAGACCGCAACGCTCAGCGCCGGACTCTTTGCCGGTGCAGCGCTCTACATTTCCTTAGTCGAGCACCCGGTCCGCTCAATCCTGGCGACTGAGGCCGCGGCCAAACAATGGGCGCCGAGTTACAAACGCGCAACCTGGATGCAAGCACCGTTGGCACTCGTGGGTTTGCTGACCGCAGTCTCGGCTTGTTTAGCGGGTGCCGGAGTTGGTTGGTTGATTGCCGCTTTGCTCATTGGGTTGGTCGTCCCGATAACGTTCAAAATAATTATGCCCATCAATCACAAGCTGCTGGAGCCAGACCGAGACCTGAATTCCGCCGAAACGCGCGAACTCCTAGACCGGTGGGGTCAACTCCACTGGATAAGAACTGGATTAAGTGTACTCGCGTTTCTCCTCATGGTCTGGTTGGCAAGTGGGACCTAACACGCCGGTGAGCGGCGCGTTGGACGACGAGAAGCTCACGCGAGAGGAGATCATCCATGTCGGACCTAATCGTTCATCAGCTCCCGGGTGCATGGGGGCTGCCATCAATCAGCCCGTTCTGCCTGAAACTCGATCTCTACCTCAGAATCGTGGACATCCCCTTCCAGACCGTGGTTGATGCGACACCCTTTCGCGGCCCCAAGGGAAAACTCCCGTGGATCGAGCATGAAGAGAAGAAGATCGGGGATTCAGGATTCATCATTGAGTATGTCGAGAAGCGGTTTGGTCGTGATGCGAACGCGGGGCTCTCGGCCGCGGAGCGGGCAGTGTCGCTTGCCATGCGGCGTCTCATCGAGGAGAACCTGTACTGGACGATGGTCCACGACCGGTGGATGGTGGAGGACAACTGGCGGAGCTTTCGTAAGGTCGTCCTCGGCGGGGTGCCCATGCCACTCCGTCTGGTCATCGCGCCTCTGGCGCGGCGCGGCGTGCGGCGCCAGCTCCAAGGGCATGGCCTTGGGCTGCACACGCAAGATGAAATCCACGCGATCGGCCAGCGCGACATCAGCGCGCTCGCTGATTTCCTCGCGGACAAGCCCTTCCTGATGGGTGAGAAGGCAACCGAGATCGATGCGGTGGCGTACGGCTTGCTGCCGAACATCATGCAGGTACCAATCACGAGCCCCCTCAAGGATGAAGCGCTGAAACGAGCCACGGCAAACGCGCTTCAAGTGGGGGAAATCCCAAGGAGTTGCGCGAGGTAAGAAGTGGACCATCCGGCCTGTTTGCGCTTGACTTTCAAGGAATCTTTGCTGGGATCCCCCCGCAACACCGAG
>JABFSC010000193.1 GCA_013140885.1 Deltaproteobacteria bacterium
TCTCTAGCACTATTTGCATGGCGAGGTATCCTCCATCGGGGTTGTTTGCTACCTCTTCGATGGCATGGCTCTGCCTCGCTTTCAACTCCCTCCGCCTCGTTCCTGCTCAGTATGGAAACCACACCCGGCAAAAAGGAGCTGGACTTTATGATCGGCGAGCTGGGGCAGCCGACAACGCATGAGCGGAGGATATTCGTCGTCACCGATGCCACCGAGGCTATGGTCGGCTTCATCACGTATGTTCCGGTATGGGGGGAACGTCCGGGCTATCTGCACGATCTCACGCGCCGGGTGCCGACAGCGCCCACCGGAGCGATGGAGCTGTGTAATGCTACTGCCATTGAGCGGTTCCTCGCCGAAGCCGTCGAGCATCTACATTTCGGGTTCACGCCGTTTATTATCGATAGTGCCGCGACCCCACGAGAAAGCCGGTTCTTGGCGTGGGTGGTGCGTCTGCTCGGCACTTATGGGAGCGTGATTTATCCCGCCCAGAGTCAGGTGCAATACAAACTCAAATGGGGACCCACGATCATTGAGCGGGAATGGCTGGCGTTGCAGCCACCTTCGTTGCGCGCGATCGTCGACTTACTCGTCCTCACCCGGTCCGTCTGACACACTGGACACCCGCGTATGAAAGACAAACGGATTCGCATTATCATCAACCCGAGCGCCCGGTCAGGTCGAGGCTGGAGCGCGTCTCAGCGGGCGTTACTGACGGAGACCTCATGGGATGGCATGCGCGCGGAAATCGCGGAAAGTCGGAGTGCGGAACACTTTCGCGCTCTGGTCCGCTCCTCTCAGGAAGAAGACCTGGCCGCCCTTGGCATCGCTGGCGGAGATGGCACCGTGCGACTCGCCCTCAGTGCGTTCGACGGACCGAATCGGGTTCCCCTGGGGATTCTGCCCATCGGGTCCGGCAATGACTTCGCGAAAGGGATCGGCGTGCCACTCGCGCTGTCCGCCGCGTTACGGGTGTTGAGCGCTGGCGTGCCGCGCTGGGTTGATGTCGCGCGCACGACCCCCGGCGCTGAGCCCTATTGTTGCGTCGCTTCCCTCGGCCTCGACACGGTCGCACTGCGTCTGATTCACGGCTCATGGTTCCCGCGCAGCGAGGCGCTCAACATCTCGGCGGCACTGCGGGCGTTGCTCATCTATCGGCCTCAGCGGGTCCGCATCACGTGGCACGGTGGGAGTTTCGAGGGAGAGGTGATGTTCGCCGCCGTGACCAACACCCGTAGCTACGGTGGTGGATTCCATGTCAGTCCTAGCGCGCGAGTTGATGATGGGCTGCTCAATCTCTGCATCGTGCGTCGCACGGGAAGAATCCGCCTACTCAGTCAGTTCCCTCGTATTCTCAAAGGTACCCATGACGTGATGCCGGAAGTGACCCTGGCCGCAAGTCCGTGGGTGCGCTTGGAGGGGGTCAACGACGCGCTGCCGGTGACTTTGGATGGTGAGTTGCCACAAGCGACCACACCCATTGAGCTGCGCTGTGAACCGGCGACCTTGCAGGTGCTGGTGCCACCCCCATCGTGAGAGACTCAGGAGAGACTTCATGTCGACCACAACTGCTGCTCCCCAATTTGATGTCATCATCGTCGGTGCCGGAGTTGGCGGCGCGGCGTGCGCCGTTGCGTTTGCTTCCGCCCACCCGTTGCGTATTCTGCTGGTTGAACGGCACGCGGGTCCCGGCAATATCAATCGTGGCGATAGCCTGTTGCCGGTGGTCACTGCGCGATTCTCCGCATGGGGGATTTTGGACCAGGTCCATGCCGCTGGTGCCCGGCCTCTGACATGCATGCAAGTGTTTCATCATCGCGCCGGGCTGTTGCTGGATGCGCCGTTGCCCACGCCGGGCTCGCATGCCCCCTATCTGGTCTTACCGCACCCGGACATTGAGCGGGTGCTCGCTGAAGCCGCGCGGGCCACCGGACGGGTGGACATTCGCTATCGCGCGCATGTTCACCGCCTGGTCGAACACGATGGGCGCGTCCACGGGGTCATTCTGACGGATCCCGCTGGTGACCACACCATGACGGCGCGCCTGGTGATTGGCGCGGATGGTTCCGCGTCCGCGCTCCGTGCCGCGCTGGGGATTCCACTGGCGCGTGCGTCGTATGACCATAGCTATTTTGGTGCGGACCTGGATCGACCGGCGGACTACGCGGACGCCATGCGCATTGAGCTGCATCCCGCGGGCGGCATTTTGGTCGTGCCAGGGCGGAACCATGTCGCGGTCGCGGCCTTGATCCATCGTGAGGATGAGGAAAAGTTCCGCCGCCTGTCGTTCCCGGAAAGGCTTTCACTCATCAAGGGTCGGTCTCCACTCCTCACGGGGTGCCAGGCGGTCTCGGACAGTGGGCATCTCTATCAACTGTCGCGGGCGCATGCTCAACACTATACCGCCGCTGGGGCGGTCCTGATTGGCGATGCGATCCATCTGATTAACCCCACCGCGGGTCAGGGGATGACGATGGCGATTGAAGACGCGGCGGCGCTCGCGCGTCATCTGGGACCGCCACTGGTCACTGGAGCGGCGGGTGCCACGCTGGAGCCGTTTCTGCGCGCGTATGAACAAGAACGCTGGCCACGCAATGCCTCGCAAATTCGCTGGTCGCACTGGATGAGCCAATTTTATGCGTTCGGCGGATCGTGGGGCGATCTGTTGCGTCAATGGGTGTTTCGCTTTGGCGCATCGGCAATGGGCCGCCGCGTCCAACAGTACCTCTGGACACGCATGGCCCTGGGAAAGGCGGTGCACTGATGGCAACGATGGTCGCGGCAGCGGAACAGCATCCGTGGCTTATTTCTCAACGACACGACTTGGTGTGGTTTCATGGATCGGTGGTGGCGGGACTGCTGCTCTTGGGGCTGTTTGTGCTCCTCCCGCCCTTTGATACCGCCACCTATACGGTCACGCATCCGGCGGTCTTGCTGCTGCTCTGGTGGGGCATTCTTTTCGATGGCACCCACGTCTGGGCGACCTACGCCCGGAGCTATCTCGCCCCGGATGCTCCTTCGCGCTCGGCCTTGCCGGGCGGATGGTCGTGGAGCATTCTGGCGCTCGGTCCGGCGCTGGCCCTGCTTGATGCCGCGTTTTTTTTCCCCGCGCCCTCGCAACTGGCCAGTGCCGGAGTGCTGTTTCGCTCGTTCCTGGTGGGGGCGTATCTGTGGGCCTACTGGCATTTGGTGCGACAGCACTATGGGTTTCTCATGTTGTACCGGCGACGTGCTGGAGAGCATGGTCAGGCGGGTGCTCGCCTCGACGCGGGTCTCTTGTGGGTCGGCTGTTTGTATCCCTATCTGCGGTTCTCCCTCAGCGATGCCTATACCGCCAGTGGACTGATCCCACTCGTGCCCACGGAGATGCTCGCCCCCATGCGGCTGCTGCTGGGCGTGAGCTTCGTGGTGGTCATGGTGACGCTGCTTGGCGTGATCGTCTCTGGCCGTCTCGAACCCTTTCGCCTCGGCCCCAAGCATCTGCTGCTCACCATTGTCATTGGCTTCCATTGTCTGATCTTCGCGGTGCTCGATAACCTGCTGATCCTGACTGCCGTGCTCACCATTTTTCACAATCTGCAATATCACCGCATTGTCTGGCAGTACGAGCAAGGGCTGGGACGGGTACCGTTGGGTGGAATAGCGCGCTATCTGGCGTTGGGAGTGCTGTTCGGCATCGCGTGGTATGGCCCGCGCATCCTGGGGGTCGCCGCCACGGAGTCCGATCTGCTGAAAAACATGCTCCTCGGCTTAGGATGGGGCGTCGCATTTCATCATTACTTGGTGGATGGCATGATCTGGCGGGTGCGGCGGTCTTCCACAGTCGTGCACGCTCTGGACGCTGGAGCGCTACCAACATGAATCCTTCGGTTCCTCTCTGGTCCGAGGCGCTGCCGCCACCTTACCCCACCTTTCCTGGAGGCACGGTGCGCGCGGACATCGCCATTATCGGTGGTGGCTTCGCGGGCCTCTCCGCCGCGTACCATCTTCTGGACCGTCGCCCTGGCGCACGAGTGGTGGTCCTCGAAGCTGGACGGATTGGTGCCGGCGCCTCGGGCCATACGACAGGCATGCTGGGGCCCGGAGTGGGGCAAAGTCTAGTGGCCTCGGTGCGCCGACTGGGCGCGCCGCGCGCCCGTGCCCTCTATCAGGCGACACTGCGCGCCGTGGAAGAGGTGCGCTCGCTCATCATAAATGAACGGATCGATTGTGAACTGGAGATGACGGGACAATTGGTCATCGCGCGGTCATCCTCCGCGCGGGCGCGCCTGGCCACGCTCGCCGCCACGCTGACGGAACTTGGCCTTCCTGGCGAGGCATTGGATGATGCCTCGTTGGCGCGCGTGCTGCGGCTGACGCCGGTGCCGATGGAGAGTGAACGCGGACCCGCGGCGGTACGGCTGCCCGTTGCTGGCACGCTCCACCCGACCAAACTGCTCGCCGGACTCGCGGACCGAGTTACCCAGCGTGGGGGAACAATCCTTGAACAAGTCCCGGTGGTGGGGATCGCGCACGGTCGTCCGGTGACACTGACGCTCGCGACTGGCGGGCAGGTGGTCGCGGATGACGTGGTGGTCGCCACGGCGGGATATACCTCACAACTGGGCATCCTGCGGGGGCGGATTCTGCCGGTGCATTTACAAGTGGTGGTGACTGATCCCCTGAGTGCCGACGCTTTGCGGGTGATTGGCTGGGACGGACGTGAGGGGGTGTTGGATGCGCGTCGCGTGTTCAACTATTGCCGACTCACGGCGGATAACCGCATTGTCTTTGGTGGGGGCGCGCCACGGTATCATTGGCGCGGGCAACCGCCAGCGACGGCTGAGGCGGCGGTGTTGCATCAGCTCGCCGAGGAAGTCCAGCGCACGTTTCCGGCGACCACTGGTATTCGCGCGGTGAGCGGGTGGACCGGACAGATTGGGTATGTCCTCGACACCCTGCCGGTGATCGAACGGTTACGTGAGTATCCCGCCGTGCTACACGTTGGGGGGTGGTGCGGACACGGAGTGGCACTGTCGCTCGCGTCCGGGGCCTGGGTGACGCGGATGCTTTGTGATGGAGTCGTGCCGGAGGACCTGCCGTGGTATCGCAACAACCCGCCGCTGGTGCCGTTTGAGCCGGTGCGGTGGCTCGCGTTTCGCGCCGTGGTGGGAACGATGGTTTGGCAAGATCGTTGGGAGGAACGCGCATGAACAAGAATGAGCGAGGTAGCGGGCGCTTGATATTTTGGCGGCAAGCGCTCCGCGCGTTGCGACAGGTGGGCGCCATCGCCGAAACGTCGGAAATTGTCGCGCGGGCGGTCGCCGCGCCATTGGCTGGGCATGCTGGTCCACGACGCGTGCTTGAAGTTGGCGCGGGCACGGGCGCGATCACTCGCGCGATTCTGCCGCATTTGTCGAAGGCTGATCGACTCGATCTGTACGAGATCAACGTGCCGTTCGTCGCCGTGCTGCGCGGCGCATTCGCGCGAATCGAGGGACCGACAATTCAGGTGTTTGAGGATGACATTGAGCAGCTTCCCGCTGGGGCGAGTTACGATGCCATCGTGTCGTCCTTACCGTTGCTCAACATGGAGCCGGACAAGGTCGATCGCGTCTTCGCGCGGCTTGTGGAGAGCGTGGTGCCCGGTGGCACGTTGAGCTACTACGACTATTGGGCGAAAGAAGCGCGTGTGTGGGTGCATGGGGCGGACGAGCGGCGGCGCGTGCGCGCTGTGCTCGACGTCACGCGCGGGTACCTGGAGCGGTATGAGTATCAACGGCGGGTTATTTTCCGCAACGTGCCACCCGCCTGCGTGCATTATTTGCGGCGACATCGAGAAAGTGAAGAGTTATGAGTTGTGAGTGGAAACAACGTGGGACTTTACTCCGACTTTCCTATTCGTCAATCTTAGTTCTTGACTTTTAGTTCATTCTCAATTCTGAATTCTCAACTCTTTATTTCCCCAAAGGGAGTATGTATGTCGCGGCAATTCATCGAAACAGAGATTGATCCGATTTCACTGGAGATTCTGTGGAATCGTCTCATTTCCATCGTCAACGAACAGGCGACGGCGTTGCAGAACGCCTCGTTTACCACCGTCGTGCGTGAAGCCGGGGACTTGTCTGCTGGAGTGTTCGACACCGAAGGGAACATGATCGCCCAAGCCGTGACCGGTACGCCGGGCCATATCAACACCATGGCGCTCGCCGTTCGGCACTTCCTCAAACAGTATCCACTGGTGACACTCGAAGAAGGCGACAGCCTCATCAGTAACGACCCGTGGCTCACCTCTGGCCATCTGAATGACTTTACCGTCGTCACTCCAGTCTTTCGTAAAGGGGTGCCGGTCGCGCTTTTCGCCAATACCTGTCACGCCGTGGATGTCGGGGGACGGATGTTGGGAGCCGACGCGCGGCAGGTGTTCGAGGAAGGCATCTACGTCCCGATTATGAAGCTCTTTCGACGCGGGCAGCCCAACGAGGACCTGTTTCGCTTGATTAAGCAAAACGTGCGCGCGCCGGAACTGGTCGAAGGGGATTTACGCGCGCAAGTCGGTGGCAATGAAGTCGGGGGCGCGAAGTTGCTGGAGTTCATGGAGGAGTACGCTTTCGCGTCGCTCGCGCCCCTGGCCGCAGCTATTCTCTCAACCTCGGAACGCGCCATGCGCGCCGCCATCGCCGAATTACCGCAAGGGACCTTCCACCATGAAATCCGTATGGATGGTTTTGATGAGCCGATTACCGTGAAGATCGCGGTCACCGTCACCGGCTCCGACGTGTTTGTCGATTATGCGGGCACATCGCCGCAGTGCGAACGCGGTATCAATGTGCCCTTGGCCTACTGCATCGCCTACACGACCTATCCACTCAAATGCGCGATCTCGCCCCACGTCCCCAATAACGAAGGCAGTTTCCGCCCCGTGCATATCACGGCCCCGGAGGGCTGCATTCTCAATTGCCAATTTCCCGCGCCCGTCGGCGGTCGCCACATTGTTGGCCATTTTCTGTCGACGGCGGTGTTTGGCGCGCTCGCCACGGCGATTCCCGACCGCGTCTTGGCCGATGGCGCGGCCAATATCTGGATTACCCAATTCACTGGCAAGGATGCGAGCGACAAGGCGTTCACCTACGTTTTTTTCTCCTCTGGCGGCATGGGCGCGCGCCCGGACAAAGATGGGATTTCGGCGACGGCGTTTCCCAGTGGCATCCAAGGCGTGCCCGCGGAAATCATCGAGAACGTCTCACCCTTAGTGATGGAGACGCGCGAACTGGTCCAAGATTCCGGCGGACCAGGCAAGTTTCGCGGTGGCTTGGGGCAAGAGATGGTGCTCTCGGTGCGCACGGCCACGCCGGTCGTGCACTCGGCGATGTATGACCGCACCAAATTCCCCGCTCTTGGATTCGCCGGAGGCGAGAGTGGTGCGTTGGGAGACTTTTTCCTTTCCGATGGGACGCATCCGCATCCGAAAGCGCAGTACCGGTTATTGCCAGAGCAGAAGGTTGTCCTGCGTCTGCCCGGCGGTGGCGGGTTCTTCGCGGCCGCTGAGCGCGACCCGGAACTGGTTCGCCAAGATGTCGTGAATGGCTATGTCTCCCGCACCGCCGCACGCGAACACTATCGTGTCGTCTTGCGGGACGGGTTGGGGATTGATTGGGAGGCCACGCGACGATTGCGCGCCCATCAGTAGACGCCGCTCCTCAAGCAGTGTATGGAGCAGCCGATTCACGCCAAAAGGACCCGAACACTCCATCATCTGACGATACCACTATGAGCGAGGTGACTGACAAGGAACAAGCGTCCCCGACAAAGGGGGCCGCTGGAAGCGACAATGGCGCGCAAACGGAGGTGCGAGATTATCAGATCGTTGCTGAGCTGACGCGCCTCGCCTATGCGCAGATGCCGGTCGCTCTTGTCATCACCGTGCTCAATGCCACACTCCTCGTCTTTGTCCTACGAGAGAGAGTTGATTTTTATTCGCTGTTTTCCTGGTGGCTAACGATAGGTGGGATCTCGCTCTTGCGTCTGGGGATGAGGTCCCGCTATCGCCGTGCGGCGCCATCACCTGAGACTGTCCATCGTTGGCGGACCCGCTATACGCTTGGGGCGATCGTGGCCGGGTGTGGATGGGGAGCAACCAGTCTCTTCTTGTTCCCGGCGGGCTCGCTGCCGCACCAGATATTCCTCATCTTTGTTCTCGGCGGCATGGCGCTCGGGGCCGTGACCTCCATGTCGACGATCACATCCGCCCACATCGGATTCGTGTTGCCGACGACCGCGCCACTGATCCTCCGGTTCTTTTTCGAAGGCGGAGAACTCTTTGTGGTGATGGGCATCCTCTCCATGATTTATGTGACCGGCATTTTGGCGATGGCGGCTCAACTTCGTGCCGCCATTCACGAATCCTTGGCGTTCCGATTTGAACGGCGCGACCTCTTGCAAAATCAAGAAGTCTTACAACAATCCAACGAGGAGTTGGACCGTCGGGTCCAGGCACGTACGGCGGAGCTGACGGCGGCGAACAGCGCCTTGCAAGCCGAGATCACGGAACATGAGCGGACGGAAACTGAATTGCGCGAGAGTGAATCGCGGTCTCGTGCGATGCTCCAAGCGATCCCGGATATGGTGTTTCGGACCAATCGCACCGGCGTCTTTCTTGATTATAAGCCGCGCGAGGTGTTTCGGACGGTGGCCCCGGCGGAGTTCTTTATTGGGAAAAATGTGGCTGACATCGTTCCGCCCGAGGTTGCCGCATCGGCGCTGAAGACCATCGCCTCGGTGTTACAGACCGGAGAGGTGCTGCTCTTTGAATATGCGTTAGTGGTCGAGGGAGTCTCCCGTGACTACGAAGCGCGGGTCGCTCCGAGTGGACCTGACGAAGTGGTGGCGATTGTCCGGGACATTACTCGACGCAAAGAAGTGGAGCGTCTCAAGGATGAATTCATTTCGGTGGTGAATCACGAGCTGCGAACGCCGCTGGCGAGTGTGCGCGGCTTTACCGAACTGATGCTGAACCGAGACTTTTCTCCTGAACGACAACGAGAACTGTTATCCATTATCCAGCGAGAAACGATCCGGCTGACTGACCTGATCAACGATTTCCTCGACCTCCGGCGTATCGAGTCTGGGGAGCAACATTATCATTTCATGGAGGTTGACCCTGCCGCCGCCCTCCACGCGAGTGTGGCGCTGTTCTCCCAGAACGGGGGGGGACATACGTTTGAGGTGCGGCTCCCTGACCAGGTGCCGCGGGTACAGGCTGACGCGGACCGACTCCATCAGGTGTTGGTGAATTTGCTGTCGAATGCCGTCAAGTTTTCCCCTCAAGGCGGGACCATTACCACTGGCATTCAAACGGCGGGAGACGAAATCGTGATCTGGGTAGCGGATCAAGGGATCGGTATTGCTCCCGAAGAGCTGCCCAAAGTGTTCGACCGTTTCTTTCGGGCGGATAACCGTGACGTCCGCAAGATTGGGGGAACCGGTTTAGGATTAACGTTGGTGAAGGAGATTATTACTGCCCACGGTGGGAGAGTATGGCTGGAAAGCACCCCTGGGCAAGGAAGTACCTTCTTTTTTACGCTCCCCTACGCTAATACGATTGCGGACCCACGACCCGCCGCCATGCAACAGCACTGATCGGATTATGACTCACGCTCCTGATTCCCCCCATGTCACCTCGCATCAGTACGAGACTCCGCCTCTTCGCGCGGCTCTGGAACGGACGGGCGAGATCGCCGTTGCACAAACCCGCTTAATCTATAAACAAGCGCCGGCGGGGCTCATTGGGACGCTCTTGACCGTCGCTATCGTCGTGTTTGGTTTCATCGGGACCGTGGAGACAAGGATGGTTTTGGAGTGGAGCGCGCTGATGGGGGCGATCACCGTTGCGCGCGCCATCCTCGTCTCTCGGTATTTCCGAGCGAGACCGAGCCAAGAACAATCCCTGCGGTGGAGGAAACTCTTTGTCATTGGCGCGTGTAGTTCCGGCTGCGGGTGGGGACTTGGCAGCTTCCTGCTGTTTACCCCGGAGTCGTTCGCGCACCAGTTGTTTCTGACCTTCATGATTGAAGGAATGACGGTGGCGGCGATGACGTCGTTGTCGGCGGTGGGAGCCGCTGTCGTGAGTTTCATCATCCCCAGCACGATGCCCATTGCCATACTGTTCCTGCTGGAAGGTGGACGGTTGTCCGTGGCGATGGGCATGACCGCCGCCATGTTTAGTGTCTTCCTGTGCGCCATCGCCTTGCGGTATCACGCCTCGATTACCGAGGGGCTCTCGTTGCGGTTTACCACGCGGGACTTGTTGGAAAGCAAGGAGGCGCTCCAGCAGTCGCACGACGAGCTCGAGTCACGGGTGCGCGAACGCACGGCGGCGCTCCGGCAGGAAGTCAGCGAACGGGCCCGGAGCGAAGGGCAGTCCCGCGCGATGTTGCAAGCAATTCCCGACATGATGTTTCGTGTGAGTCGCGCGGGTGCTTTTCTCGACTATAAAGCGGACGACCTATCTTGCATCCTTGCCGAGGCGGAATCCCTACTGGAGAAAACAGTGTCCGACGTCCTTCCCGAGGAGACGGCGCGCCGCGGCATGGCGGCGATCGCCGCGGCGCTGGATCGTGGAGCAACGCAGGTTTTTGAATACAGCTTGCCCAATAACGGACAGCTTCGTGAGTATGAAGCGCGCATCGCCGTCTGTGGACCAGACGAAGTCGTCGTTATCGTCCGTGACATTACGCAACGCAAAGAGGTGGAGCGACTCAAGGATGAACTCGTCTCCACGGTGAGTCACGAGCTGCGGACTCCGTTGGCGAGCGTGCGCGGATTCACGGAACTCATGCTCACGCGCGATTTTGCTCCTGACAAACAACGGGAGTATCTCGCGATTATCCGCGGTGAAGCCGAGCGCTTGACCAACCTCATCAATGATTTTCTCGATTTGCAGCGGATGGAATCGGGGCGGGAGACCTACAATTTCGTGGCAGTGCCGCTGGCGTCCTTGCTGCGAAAGAGCCTGGGCACCGTCGCGGTGACGAATGGAGCGCATACCCTGCGTCTGGATCTTCCAGAAGTTGCACCAGCGGTGATGGCGGATGCCGCGCGGTTACAGCAGGTTCTCATCAACCTGCTCTCCAATGCGGTGAAATTTTCTCCACACGGAGGCGAGGTGACCCTCGGTGCGCGCACGCAAGACGATCACGCCTTGGTGTGGGTGCGGGATCAAGGGGTGGGGATGGCTCCTGAAGTCGTCGCCAAAGTGTTTGATCGGTTCTTTCGCGCCGACAATCGCGCTACCCGCAACATTGGGGGGACAGGGCTTGGACTCACACTGGTGAAGGAAATTGTCGCCGCCCACAACGGGCAAGTGTGGGTTGAGAGCACCCCCGGCCAAGGCAGCACGTTTTTCTTCACCCTCCCCATCGCGAATTAGTCTGGGACAAGTCTCTGCAAGTCTAGGGCAAGTCTCAAACAAGTCTTGGACTTGCGGAGACTTGCGGAGACTTGTAGAGACTTGCATGAGATTTGTCTGAAAGAGGAGGGTGCGGGGATGAGGTATCTCGCGGAAGAATTGAAGAAACCGTATCGGCGATGGGGGGCGATGGGGGCGCGCCTGTTCCTCTTGTGTGTCATTGCGCCGCCCCTTGCCAACGCGCAAACGCCAGCCTCGCCGACTGACGCCACAAAGAAAGCCGCAAAGGCCGAGAAACCAGTCACCTACACGTCCGCCATCGTGGTGGAACCAGAGACTGGAACGATCCTGTTCGAGAAAGACGCGCATACGCCACTGCCACCAGCGTCGATGGTCAAAATGATGACCGCGCTGATCGTGATGGAAAAGGTGCGTGATGGCGCGCTCAAGCTTGACGAGAAAGTCACCGCGTCGCGCTGGGCCGCGCAAATGGGCGGCTCGCAGGTCTACCTCAAGGAAGGCGAAGTCCTGACCGTGGAAGAACTGCTCAAGGCGATGATGATTCATTCCGCCAATGATGCCACCGCGGCGCTGGCCGAACACGTGGCTGGTCATAGTGAGGCATTTGTCGATCTGATGAACCAGCGGGCCGAGAGCCTGGGACTGAAAGAGACAAAGTATCACAGCGTGCACGGATTACCCGCCGAGCCAGGGCAAGAAGACGATGTGATGAGCGCGGCGGATTTAGCGACGTTGGGACGCGAGATTGTCAAATTCCCGAAAATCGTCGAGTTTGTCGCCAAAATCCAGGAGCCATTCCGCGATGGCGCGTTTACCCTTGTCAATCCGAATCACCTGCTGCGCACGTTTCCGGGAGCCGATGGCATTAAGACCGGCTTTCATAATAAAGCGGGCTTCTGTGTCACCGGGAGCGCGATGCGTGGCGATTTACGCTTGCTCGTGGTCGTCATGGGCTCCACCACGAAAAGTGACTGCTTCAAGAATGCCGCGCAATTGCTCAATCAAGGGTTCGCGACCAACCGGATGCTGGTGCCGGTGAAAGGCCAGGTGGTGCTGGAAGGCAAGGATGTGAAGGTGCGAGGCGGGGTTGTTGGGACCGTGCCGATAGCGGCCAAACAGGATGTGAAAATCTTGGTGAAGAAAGGCGAGGAAAAGAAAGTGAAGGTTACCGTGAACGTGCTGGATCGGGTGGGGGCGCCGATCGCCGTCGGGCAAGCGGTCGGAGAGATCGTTGTCACCTTCGATGGGGCGGAAGTCGGCAAAACTCAGGCGCTCGCGGTGAACGAGGTCCAGAGCACCTGGTGGTGGCGGTTTTGGCCGTTCTGATATGGGGGCAAGTCTCGTCCGCGCCTTGCCCTGGACCTCCCTTCTGTGTAAATTCCGGGCGCGAGATTCCCGAACGAAGGAGACCCACGCGTGGCTGAGTTTCAGAACAGTTTAGAAGAGGCGCTAGCGAAGACCGAAGCGGAGGCGGATACGGCATGTAGGGCCGCGACCACCGCCCTCCGTTCCTTGAAAAAGTTTCGCGCCGCCGCGCAAGTTGGCAACTTGCGCGACCTGCAAAAAGCCCTGGAGACCGCCGAACAGTCCATCGCCGACCTCAAGCGACAATTCACCACCGCCAAGGCCGGATGGAACTTCGACGAGGAAACCTATCTCTCCACCGGGGCCTTTGTCAGTGAAGTGCTCGCCACGGCCAAACACGCCGGCGTCCATATTCATGAACGGGATGACCGGTTGTACTGCTATCCGTCATTGATCCGCGTGCTTTCCAATGACCGCGCCGTCGTGATCGACAAGACCCGCGAACGGCGACTGCGCCCCTCCGTGTTGGTCCAGCATCTCCAAGAGCTGCAAAACAAGCCGGTCCGGTTCAAGTCCGAGGCCTTCCTGGAATCGATCCATGACGCGTACGAGACCGCCGTGAAGACTCGTGGCAAGGAGCGGCACGACACCGGCGCGCTTGTCCCGCTGGTGGAAATCTACAACTTGCTGACGATGCTGCCAGGACAGACGAAAGAATACTCCCGCCAGGAATTCGCGCGTGATCTGTATCTGCTCGATCAAAGCGGTGTCGCCACGGTCCGCGGTGGAGCCACCGCCAGTTTCCATGCCGCGCGCGGCAACGAAGCCGCCAGTAAGATCATTCCCATTGTCACCAAGACCGGCCAGGCGAAAGCCTACTACGGGATTTCGTTCTCTCAAGAATAAGGCGAACAGCGCTCCCGCCAATCGCGAGCGCTGTCTCTTCACGAGGTGCTGCCATGAGTAGTTCCCTGTACCTGCGTCCCACCGACTGGCTAACGGTGATCCAAACCGAGTATCTGCAAGGGTTTATTCGTGACGGCGGGGCCACGGTGAAGTTCATCGTCCCCACGGAAGAGATTGACCACGACGAATTGCGGCACTCCTTGCGGAGCCTCGCCGAGGCCGAAGGGTATGTGTTCGCGTGGATT
>JABFSC010000605.1 GCA_013140885.1 Deltaproteobacteria bacterium
CGAGGTCCACGACATTGATGGGAATCTCTGGGTCGAAGACCTGCCGGAGCTGGTCCCACACCAGCTCTTCCGTGATCGGTCCATCGGATGTCGATGCGACGGGTGCCGCGCTGTTCGGCGTCTTGCCGATCGCGTCGGCGTCTTTATCGGCGATGCGCACGAGGCCGCCAGAGAGGGTTAATTGTAACGTGTAGCTATCGCCCAGAGATTGGGTGATGCGCGCGTGGGTGCCTTTGGGCAGCAGCACCGTGATGCCTTGAGGAATGCGGATCGCTGCGCACTCGCGTCGGAATTCAACGTCTTCGTGACTCATGGTGAAATGTCTTTAGTGGAGGGCGTGTGGTTCACTCAAGGTGAAGGGCGCGATCGTCGCGTCGAATTGCTCGCCCTTGGCGGTCACCATCTGATACGTGCCGTGCATGGTGCCAAACGAGGTGGGGAGCGGACAGCCCGATGTGTACTCGAACGATTGCCCCGGCGCGAGAATGGGCTGTTCCCCAACGACCCCTGGCCCCTTCACTTCCTCGACCTTGCCGTTGGCATTGGTGATGATCCAGTGCCGACTGATGAGCTGCGTCGTCATCGAGCCTTCGTTGCTAATGGTGATGGTGTAGAGAAAGAACCATTGGTTCTGGTTCGGGTTGGATCGCGAAGGATCGTAACGAGAGACGACCTTCACGCGAATCCCTTGGGTAACAGCGTCTGATGTGAACACGGTTGACCTCTTTGTCTAAGAAAGTGCTGGGAGTGTATTGGGCTGGGCCTGATTCATCAAGCCCAGCGCGGCTTGACAGATGGGGAGAGGACAGGGCACACACCATGCCACGAGGGGTAGAGAGGCAAGACGATGAAAAACTACACAATCGTGGTGCTCAAAGGTGATGGCATTGGACCAGAGATCATTGACGCGACGCTGCGCGTGCTGGACGCGGTACGCAAGCAAAGCGGTCGGTTTCAGCTGGATTGTCAGTTTTATCCGGCTGGCGCGGAATGTTATCGTCAAACCGGCACGAACCTTTCTCAGGCAGCGTTCGCGGCGTGCCAGCAAGCCGATGCCATTCTCAAGGGGCCGATGGGATTACCAGATGTCCGTAAACCGGACGGGACGGAAGCCGGGTTGCTTGGTGGTGTCCTGCGCACGGGGTTGGACCTCTACGCCAATGTCCGGCCGATTCGACTCTTTCCAGAGATCACGACCGCGCTGGCGGGGAAGCTGGCGGACGATATCGACTACGTGATTGTCCGCGAGAACACCGAAGGGATTTATTTTTCGCGTGGACAAGGGGAGGTCACGCCTGAGGGTGTGAAAGACACGATTGTGACGACTCGCGCGGGAACGGAACGGATTGTCCGCTTTGCCTTCGAGTTGGCGCGCACCCGCGCTGGCGCACCACAGGATGGGGTCAAGCGCGTGACCTGTCTCGATAAGAGCAATGTGCTGCGTAGTTTCGCCTTGTTCAGGCAAATCTTCCTGGAAATTGGCGAGCAGTATCCTGACATTGAAAAACAGTGCCTCTATGCCGACGCCGCGGCGCAGGCGCTCGTGCTCTGGCCTGAACGGTTCTCGGTCATCGTCTGTGAAAACTTCCTTGGGGATATCTTCAGCGACTTGGGAGCGGCGACCGCTGGTGGTTTGGGGTTCTGTGGAGCCGCCAATATCGGGGCACGGCACGCGATGTTTGAAACAACGCACGGGTCCGCGCCATCGCTGGCCGGAAAGAACAAAGCCAATCCGATCGCGCAGATACTTGCGGGAGCGATGATGCTCAATCATCTCGGCGAAGTGGAGGCAAGCGCGAGTATCGTCACCGCCGTGGAAACCATCTGCCGCGAGAAGCGGGTGTGGATCGATGCGGATGGATGCCCAGTGGAAGGAACACAATGGGTGACCGACGCGATGGTGGAATGTCTTGAGGAAATTTTATGATCTCTGAAATGCGAAACGTGAATGCTGAGAGTGGCTGTTTGTTCTGTACGCCCCCGGTTGAGGGAGAGCCGGAACGGAAGAGCCTCACTCGTCGCCAAGTGCTGACGCGCGGACTTTTTACTGGTGGTGCGCTCGCTGGTGGTGGGTTCCTCGGGGGAGCCCCACACGCTTTTGCTCGCCAAGCGGTGGGGCGGGAGCAGCCCCCTCACCACGATTGCATCATTGAAGCTTCATGGGTTCTGGGGTACGAGCATGACCGCCTGACCTTGATTCCTGACGCTTCGGTGCGCATTCGTGAGGAGCGTATCGTCGCGGTCCAACCTGGGCGCATTGCTGGCCGGGCCAAGCGCGTCCACGCGCATGGCCAACTGCTGCTGCCGGGTTTCATTTCCGGTCACACCCATGCCTGTTCCGGCACACCAACGCGGGGACTGATCGAAAGTGGCCGTTCGTATGCACGCCCACTTGAGCTGGTGGAGAATCTCACTGATGACGATTTGGATGACCTGACCGCGTATAATGTCGCCGAACTGCTGCGGTCCGGCTGCACGACACATGTCGAGATGAGCCTCAGTTTGCGTCAAGCGCAATCGTATGTCCGTGTGGCCAAGCGGTGGGGCGTGCGCGGGTATCCCGGGGGGATGATTCCCGGCATCGCGCGGCTTTTTCCGATCTGGTTCCGGAAAGACGACCAGGTCTTACGTGACTCCGTCCCGGATACGCTCAAGGAGATCGAAGCCAATCGACAGTTCGCGCTTGGCATTAACAATACCGAAGAAGGCCGGTTGCGGCCACAGATGTCGCCACATGCGGCGGATACGCATACGCCGGAAACGTTGGCCGCGATCGTGGCGGCGGGAAAAGAACTCGGTAATGGACTCCATATCCATCTCTCACAAAGCGCCAAGGAGGTGGAAACGGTGCAGCGCCTGTGGGGCAAACGTCCGCCAGAATGGTTAGCGGCATTGGAGTTTTATTCACAGCCAGTATTCGCCGCGCATTTGATTGGTGTTGATACCGCGAATGACCTGCCGCTGTTGGTAAAGCACAAAGTCACGTTTGCCCATTGTCCATCGGGCAATGGTGCCGGTGGCAGCAGTGGGTTACATCCCTATCCAGAGGCGCTCGCGGCTGGCGTGAATACCGCCATCGGTATTGACACCCATTCCAACGACTATGTCGAAAATATCAAACTGGCGGTGTTGTATGGTCGGGCACGGGCACGACTCCTTGGCGGGTCGAGCCCGGCTCAATTGAAAGCGCCCAGTGTCTGGGACGCCATCGCCAGTGCGACGGTGAATCCCGCCCGTGGCCTTGGACGAGAGGACCTTGGTCGCATTGCGCCCGGGGCAAAGGCCGATCTGTGTGCGATTGATGTGAGCGGTTTCTTGGCCGGCGTTGGTGCCACTCCCCCTGAGCCGTTGAATAACTTGCTTTATGCCAATGGCCTTTGTGTCCGTCACGTTATGACCGACGGCCATTTTCAGGTCTTTCATGGCCGGTTCGTCGCGGATGATGAAGGCCGAGTCCTCAAGCGCGGTGGAGCCGTCGTGGAAAAAATCTGGGCTCAGTTGCGTGCGGAAAAGTGGTTTGCGTAGCGATAGTCTCACTTCACCTATGATGGTTTCCTGGCCCCTCGTGTGTTCTTGCCAATCCGAAGACGATGAGCTGAACGATCAGGACACTCCCAAGCAAGGATTCTCCCCTTGTGACTCCTTTCACCCCAAGACAACTTGCTCTCATTGCCAAACGATTTCTTTCCCCAGACAGTACGGCCTATCTCACATCTCGCCTTCGTATCGCACGCCCCCGCCCATCATAATTCTTGCTTTTCAGCACGGACTTAGCTAGTGTCCCTGCTCTATACTTTCGACACTTTCTCCCGTTCGTAGCCGAACGCGGAGGACAATTGACGGAAAAGCGAGGAAACGATGGCATTAGCACACAGGTGGGAACGCAAGAGGGGGAAAGGGCAGCGTCTCCGACGATCCGTCGTGACCATCCTGCTGCTCAGCACCCTGCTGGGGAGCACGGCGAGCTGGGGGCAGAATTTGTTGCTCAATCCCGATTTTGACGATGCCAATGGGTTGACGAACTGGACGGCTTTTGGCGGAGCCAATGGCACGCAGATTCATGAGCCCGCCGAGGATGTGGGCAACGTGGCCGCGTCGGGGGCGGTCGATCTGACCCTCAACGCCGCCACCGCAGCGGGGGATCAAAGCGGGATCAGTCAATGCGTGGCGGTAGTGCCGACAACGAACTACAACTACGGGACCCGGGTCAAGGTGCCCACGGGCCAAGCGGCCGACGAGGTGTTCATCTTCATTGAGGTGGAGTTTTTCAGTGGGGTGGGCTGCGTGGCGGCCAATACG
>JABFSC010000117.1 GCA_013140885.1 Deltaproteobacteria bacterium
GTGTTGGGGGCTAGGGGTTAGTATTATGAGGTCCAGAGCCGAGAGGGGAGACTGCTTTCTTACCAGTCTTGTCACCTCAGTCCTGATCTTCGTGCTGGTCTTCGCGTGTTTACGAACTCAGCGAACGGCGAATAAAGCGGCCAACCCAGCCTTCGCTTTCCCGTTGGGAGAGCGCTTCCAACTCGCCACGATCTAGCCACAAGCCCTGACAGGAGGGGCATTCTTCGACCGTGACGCCGTGGTGTTCGACGGATTTGAGTTGCGTGCCGCACTTGGGGCAGCGCATCAACGCTTCCTTGCTCACGTCCGCTTCCGCGCTGTGTTTCAGTTTGTCGAGCGCTTCGCGATCGCGTTGCGCGAAGTAGCGGTCTTCGTCCGCGCGTCCTTTCTCTTGCAATTTTGAGCCGAGACGATCTTTTTCATCCATGATGGTTCTCCCTTGTCGGATCGGTATTACTCTGACGGTTGCGCAACTCATGCCATTTGTTGTGTAAGTACAAGCGAATCCGTTCCGCCCATTGAAAGTCGAAGCTCAGCACCCCAAGCGCGAGGATTACTAAGAGGAATCCTGGTCCAGGAACCAAGGGAATACTCAGTATCAGTCCCGCGATCAGGAGTATGAATCCCGTCATAATACGGAGGAGTCGCCAGATAAGGTATCCAGTTGCTCGAATCATAATGCCCTAGCATAGCAGACAAAACAGCGTGGACTAGAGATCATCGAGAATCTTGCCAAGAATCTTGCCGCTCCGCGCGTTCTCCACGGTTTCCTCGAATTGCGAGCCCAAGTCCACGCCCATTTCCTTAGCCCGTTTTTTCGCCCAGACCCCCACGTTGCGGGAGTCGCGATAAAACGACTCGTCGCGTGGCGCGGCGGTATCGAAATCGTCGAGCCGCGCGGCTTCGGTTTGATGATAGGCGAACCGCGAGAGGAGCCGCGTGAGCTTGTGTGCACCACACTGCTCACATGGCGGCGTCGTCGCCGCCTCTCGTTGGCTGAGGAACAGATGGCTCTGATTTTTGCCGCACGCCCGGCAGTGATATTCATAAATTGGCATTCGTGCATTTCCCCTACCATGCGGAGGTGAAGGATGCTATAAGAAGCGCCACGACAACTGTCAACATGACGGATGAGAGGAAAGCGGCGGTACCGGAGAGGGCCGGATACCGGAGGAAGAGGAGGCACAGGGGAAGGGGCCGCGCCCGCAGTAGAGTACAACCGCAATGATTCCTATACGTACTACCGTACTCCCCCAACGCGTGCCGTGGGCCAACTACGCACTGATTGGGGCGAATCTCGTCGTATTTGCCTACGAACTCACGCTCGGTGTTCGGATTGAGGCATTTGTGTGGGACTACGGGTGGGTGTCCGCCAATTTTTCCCAAGCTCTCCACCAGCAGGTTCTCCCGCCCTTGTTCCCACTGTTGAGCTGCATGTTCCTGCATGGGAGTTGGCTCCATCTTTTGGGCAACCTGCTCTATCTCCATATTTTTGGCGGTAGCGTGGAAGACCGCTGTGGCCATGTCCGCTATCTCATTTTCTATTGCGTTGGTGGGATGGTCGCTGTCTTCGTCCAAACCTACAGTGCCCCACTCTCAACCACGCCGATGATTGGTGCCAGTGGCGCGGTGGCGGCGGTGACGGGTGCCTATCTGGTGCTGTTTCCCACCGCGCGGGTAGTGACGGTTCTGCCGGTCCCGTTCTCGCTACGACTCGTCTCGTTGCCCGCTGGGTTTTACCTGTTGCTGTGGTTTACCTTACAACTTGTTTCCGGAGTGTATGCCCAGACTCCAGGGAATCGAGAACTAGCGCAGGTCGCGTGGTGGGCGCATGTCGGTGGGTTCGTGGTCGGCGTGCTCGTGGGAATGACCTTCCTCCTTGGCCGCCGTCGTCGACCTCGTCGTTCGCGCCCACACTCGCAGTTGGTGTGGAACAATCCACGCTCCGCGCTGCGATAATACCGAACGTTTCTCTTTGATTCTCCAGGGGCTGCCTGGGTCAGGATGCGGACCCGGAAGGCTCCGTCGCATGCAGATAGAACGAGAGCGCGGTGTAATAGAGCGGATAGTAGAGCGAGCCGATCACCAGCCACCCTGACGGCGCGGGGAATTGCCAGAGCAAGAGGAGTAAAGTCACGACCCACAGCCCACCGAGCATATTCGTCAGCGCGCGGAAGCGAACGGTCCGTGTGGGATAGACGTAACGAATCGGCACGAACACCAAGATGGAAAGCACCCCAATGACTGTCGCGTTGAGCCAGGATGGGGTTTGGGCCGCGTAGAGATAAAACGCGACGATATTCCAATAGGACGGAAACCCGGTGAAGAAAAAGTCCGGGGTCTTCGCCGCTGCTTGGCAAAAGCCGTACGCGCTGGCCATGAGCGGCAGCGCCACGAACAGGAGCGTTCCGTTCGCGGGCAGTAGTCCAAAATAATAGAGAAAGGCGACCGGGACGATGACGAAAGTAAAGTAGTCAATGATGTCGTCGAGCTTGGCGCCGTCAAACCACGGCAGCACCCGCTTCACGTCAACGGCGCGAGCCAACGTGCCGTCAGTGGCATCAATCAGCACGGCGACGAGCATCCAAAAAAACGCCTGCCGCGCCTGTCCCCTCGTCGTCGCGATCAAAGCCAGAAACCCCACGACCATGCCTGATGCGGTGTAGGCGTGGACCGCCCACGCCGCGGTCTGCCGGAGGAGCGACACCGCGGAAAGCGGCACGATGGCGACTTCAACCGAGTCGTTGGGTGCTGAGGGTCGGTTCATAAAGAATCTGGATGACATTGCCATCGGGGTCGGTCACATAGAGTGATCGACTGCCATCACGATGCGTGCGCGGTGGCGTGCGGAGCGGAATCTGGCGCGTGGCCAAGATCGCCGCGGCACGGTCCACGTCTTCTGGCGTGGCGACCAGAAAACCGAGATGGTCAAGTCGCTGACCAGAAGCGGAGACGGGTGATGTCGCTTGATGAAGCGCGAGATTGTCACACCCGGACGAGAGGTAGGCATTCTCCAGGTCAGGCTGCCACACCACGCGCATGCCAAAAACCGAGACGTAAAATTCGACCGCGGTCGCCACATTCGCGACGTTGAGCGCGAGATGCCGTAGACCAAGCGTTGAGATTGCAGCAGTGGAGTCCATACGGTCTTGTATCTTTTATGAGATTCGCCGCCGATGCAAGGTTTCGAGAGTCTGGCTCCTGACTACGGACTACTCGTCCCGCGATTTCTTCACAAGTAGGTACAGCTCCCCACGTTGAGACATAAGCCCGGCTTCGGCTTCCGCCGCGCTGCCCCAAAACAGATCAGCACGGCCTGGGCCTTTGATGGCCGCGCCCGCGTCTTGGAGTAAGACGAAACGAAAGAAGTCTTTCCAGGTCACGTGATTGGTCTCGGTGACCACTGGCCGTTTGGTATGAATGAAGGCCAGCGCGCCAGCCGGGTAAATCGTGGGATCAACCGCGAGTGAGCGCCCCGCCGTGAGCGGCACCCCAAGACTCCCCACAGGCCCATTCGCCACCAGTTGGAAGAAAATGTAGCGCGTGTTCTGAAACAGAATCTCATCCCGCTCCTCTGGGTGACTTCGAAGATACGCCCGAATCGCCGGCGTTGTCGTGCTCCCCGGTTGTAACTTCCCACTCTCCAAGAGCAGCTTCCCGATACTCCGATAGGGCCTGCCATTATCTCCCGCGTAGCCCGCTCGCAGGTAGGTCCCGCCTGGCAAGCGAATCAGACCGGAGCCTTGGATATGTAGGAAAAATCGATCAATCGGATCGTCGAGCCACAACAGTTCGTAGCCTTTTCCAGTCAATGCCTCCTGGCCGTCAATCTCCGCGCGCGAGAGAGCGCGCGCGGCCCCATCCGATGTGGCATCGGGCGCGCGATACAGCGGATACCGATACCGTTCGTTCTGGACTAGGCTGCCATTCAAGACCGGCTCGTGATAGCCGGTGAAAAGAACTGGGTCGGGCGATTGCAATACCGCAAAATGTTGGTGGAGGGCTGGCCCTAAGTCGGTCTCGTCATGCTCGTGAAGAAGGGAGAGAAACAGCTCAAGCCCTTCTCGTACCTGACTGGCAGTGATCTGGTGCCCACTCAACGCGAGCCTCTCGGTTCCGCTTTTCTTACGAAGCGCCGTGAGACTCTGTTGCACCGCGGTGATGAGCGACGCACGGTCAAGGTCGTCGGCGGTGAAAGGCAGGGATTCTGGTGAAACCGGTTCGAGCGCGGCGGCTCTCAGGTGCGAGTGACACGCGGTGAGGAGTAGGACAACGATAAACGCGATACATCCCCAGATTCGCGAGACGGCGAAAAGACTATCGCTGAGCCGAAGGCCGTGTTCGACTTTCCCACTCCACATTGACCCCTCCCCACCTTCATTCACACGGTGCCACGCACCGTGGCTCACTTTAACCAGCCGAATACACCTGTTGTGACGCACTCACGCCGGCCCCAGGCGTGCATCGGTGGCCTTGTTTCCGGAGGATGTCTTCTAGCGCGCTCAGCACCAACAAGACATTGCTCCGGGTACTCGATTCTCCCATCAGGCCTATACGCCAGACTTTGCCACGCAACGGCCCCAGGCCCGCGCCGATTTCGATGTTGTACTCTTCCAACAGTTGCCGACGCACCGCGGCATCATCGGCATTGGCGGGAATGGTCACGCTGTTGAGCGTCCACAACCGATGCCCTTCTTGGGCGGCCAGCGCCATCCCCATCGCGGCAAGGCCAGCGGCCAGGGCTTCATGATTGCGTTGATGGCGATGAAAGCGCGCGGTCAACCCTTCTTCTTGGACGAGGCGGAGCGCTTCACGTAGGGCGTAATTCATTGAGATGGGCGCGGTGTGGTGATAGACACGCTCCTCGCCCCAGTATTTCTCGATCATGCTTACATCCAAATACCAGCTTTGCACTTTGGACTTGCGCTTGCGCAGGACGTCGAGCGCGGATTGATTGAAGGTAACGGGCGAGAGCCCAGGGGGACAACTCAAGCACTTCTGGGTGCCGCTGTAACAGGCATCAATGCCCCAGGCGTCGATCTGGACTGGGCAGCCACCGAGCGAGGTGACCGCATCCACCATGAAGAGCGCGCCCGCGTTGTGGATGATCGACGCCATCTCATCGAGCGGCTGCCATGCGCCCGTGGACGTTTCCGCATGAACAAGCGCGACCAGTTTAGGCCGTCGACAACGACTCAGCGCTTCCCGCACTTGGTCGGGGGTGAAGACCCGTCCCCATTCGGCTTCCATCACTACGGGTGTGGCACCACACCGTTCCACGACATCCTTCATGCGTGTCCCGAACACACCATTGACGCCGATCACGGCTTCATCGCCTGGCTCCAGCAAATTGACGAAACAGGCTTCCATGCCCGCGCTGCCAGTCCCAGAAATGGGGAAGGTGAGGGCATTCTTGGTCTGAAACACGGCGCGCAGCAGGTCTTTCGTTTCTTCCATGATGCGGAGGAACTCAGGATCGAGGTGCCCGACCAACGGGGTGGAAAGAGCTTTGAGCACGCGCGGATGCACGGCGCTCGGACCAGGACCCAACAAAATCCGTAGCGATGGAGCGAGTTCACCAACAGTTTCCATACAATATCCTTCCGTACCATGAAGCCGAGAAAAGTGGCGGCCACGCTAACATGAACATTTCGAGGGTGGAAGTGTGGGACGAGGGCGGAAGACAGAAGGCAAAAGGCAAAAGGCAAAAGTAGAAAGACGTGCTCGATACGAGATTCTTTACACGGGCGGAGATTCAGGGTTGCCGAACGACCGCGTCTCGGTCTTTCTCTTTTACCTTGAGATGGTGGTGCGTAGAGCGCACCCTACTGACTCCTATTTCCCCATTTTTGCCTTTTGCCTTTTGATTTTTTCTACACCCCCCGCACGCGTCGTTCGAGTTCTTTCAGTTGCGGGGCTTCGGCGAGCGCGATGAGACTATCGCCGACTTCCAGGATTTCCGTTGGCGCGGGATTCACCAGCATTTTCCCCGATGCTCGTTTGATCGCCACCACGATCACCCCAGGTTGCCCGTGTAGCCCAGTGTCACGCAAAGGCAGCCCTTTACACGGAGACGAAGCCGAAACCGCGATCTCTTCCATTTGCAGCACCAAACTTTGCGAATGGGTCGCGAGATCAATAATATCAACGACAGCGGGTCGCAGTGCCGCTTGCGCCATCCGGTGTCCGCCCATCGCATACGGGGAAATCACCTTGTCGGCTCCAGCACGGATCAACCGCCGTGTCGTGCGGTCAGCTTCCGCTCTGGCCACGATAAACAGAGACGGATTCAGCTCTCGTCCCGTGAGGGTGACAAATACATTGTCCGCATCACTCGGCAGCGTGGCGAACAGTCCCTTGGCTTTGAGAATCCCGACGGCAACGAGGTCCTTCTCATCGGTGGCATCGCCTTGAACAGCGATATACTGCGCCGCTTCAGCTTCGCGAATCCGCTCCTCTTGTTGCTCAAGCACGACAAACGCCACTGGCTTGGTGGCAAGCTCACGGCAGACCACTTCTCCAATCCGCCCAAACCCACACACGATGTAATGATCCGTGAGCGCGTCAATTCGCTTCTGCATACGTCGCCTCCCAAAGAACTGTTGGAATTCCCCCTCGACGACTTTCTCGACTACCGCCACGGCGGTGTAAAAGACGATCCCAATCCCGCCAATAAGGAGCAGCATGGTGAAAATCTGCCCGCGCGTGCTTAACGGCTGCACTTCACGATAGCCCACCGTGGTCAGGGTAATGACGGTCATGTAACACGCATCCAGCCATGAGTATCCCTCAATGAAGCGATACCCAACGACGCCAGACCCCACGACCAGGAGAAAGGCGAGGATCGCGCCACGGAGGCCGGAGAGCAACGTCATTGGGTGCTCGTATCCGTCTGCCCCTGGGGGAGCGTCACGATGAACGTCGTCCCTTGGCCTGGGCTGCTGGTATAGTCCAACGTCCCACCGTGGGCACTCACAATTTGTCGCACGATTGGCAGTCCCAGCCCCGTTCCTTCGGCTTTCGTTGTCACGAATGGTTCAAGAATGTTGACCCCATACGGAATCCCGACCCCGGTATCCGTGACCTCAAGGAACACCTGATTACCAGAGTTCCTCACACGGACAGTCAACGTGCCACCGCCAGGCATTGCTTCAACCGCGTTCTTACAGAGGTTGAGGAGGACCTGTTGCAGTTTATCGCGGTCGCCGTGGATGAGCGGCAGGTCGGCGGCAAGCTGTCGTTCCACCACGATCTTCCTTTCCACGTGGATCGGTGCCTCCGTCGCGAGCACATCATCCACCACGGTACGGAGATCCATGAGCTGGAGGTTCGGTGTCTGACGGCGCGAGAGCGCGCGAAACTCTTGGAGCAAGTTCGCCAGACGTGTCATTTGTCCAGTCAGGGACTGGAACGAGGAGCGGAGAGGCTCATCGCCAACTGACGGTCCGAGCCGGCGCTGCAACAATTGCAGCGCGATCGACATACTGTTCAAGGGATTGCCGATCTCGTGGACGAGTTTCGCCGCCGTTGTTCCCACCATCGCGAGGCGCTCCCGTTCCAGCAGCCGATCCTGCAACTGGACACGCTCGGAAATATCGCGGATGAACGCGGCGTAATGCACGTGGTCCTCGACCCGCACTTCCGTGACCGACAGCTCAATGGGAAAGACTTCTCCATTTTTGCGTTTGCCGGAAACGGTGCGAATCATCCCAATCGCGCGTGCCTCATGGGTCTGCTCGTAGCGTTGCACGTAGCGATCATGTTCGCTCGCATACGGCTCTGGCATCAGCCGCTGGAGCGGTTGCCCTTGGATTTCCGCGCGACGGTAGCCGAAAATCCTTTCCGCCGCTGAGTTGAATATGGTAATGCGCCCGTGCCGATCGATGGAAACCACCGCGTCCTGTGTGGTCTCGATGAGATTCTGTAACCACACCTCGGTCCCGTGGTGTTCGGGAACATCAAGAGAAACGCTGGCCAGCGGATGTGGTCCCTCCTCAGGCGACGATGGAGCAAGGAAGGACGAAGCGGTCACGTCGGCATCGCGCCGCGTCGCGAGTTGCTGGCGTAACGATTCCAGCTCGGCGATTAATTGGGCTTTGGTCTTGCGGTGGTCACTCATACGTCAGTCGAGATATACGCGATGAGCATCAGGGAAGGAAGAGTGAACAGTCGCAAGTGGCGAGTGCGGACTCATTATTATTGATGCCTGACGCCTGACCACAGCGGGCGGTGCTTGCCTGTTCTCAAGATAGCGCGAGGGCCCCCAAAAATTTCAGCACGTATTTTCGCGGCCAATCCAAACGCACATTTCCCGCGTAGTAGTGATTGTGAATGCAAAATGCCGCGCGGCATGCGCACTCCATCTCGTCACCTACACGTGAACATGGAGGCATACGAAAGAGCGCATCGGCGTGACCATTGACTCTGGTTCTCTCCAGAGTCAACTCCCACCGGTGCCGGTTGGCGAATATCGGTTGCAACGGATCATGCGGTTCGTTGCGTGACGACCAAAAATTGTTCTTCACAACGAAGGAGGTTAGTATGACCACGCGTCCCCTTTTCACACACACGAGCGGTTCCTCGCTCATAGTTGGAACCCTTGCCGCGGCGGCGTTCGTGCTCTCCCCGCTGGTGGCATCCGCCGCGGAAATGCTGGTTGGTACGACAAATACGAACAGGCTGCTGATGTTTTCTAGTGATCGACCCAATCGCGTGAAAAGCATCCGGCTCAAAGGCTTGCAGCCAAACGAACGGTTGCTTGGGCTCGACATGCGGCCGGCGAACAAAAAAGTCTATGCGTTGGGAAGCACGAGTCAGATCTACATCATTGACTTTGATCAGAAGATAGCCTCGCCGGTCGGCGGCCCTTTGACCCCGGCCTTACGAGGGGATTTCTTCGGCTTTGACTTTAATCCGCAAGCCGATCGCATTCGCATCACCAGCGACGCTAACCAGAACCTGCGCGTCAATCCTGATACGGGCGTGGTTGCCGGGGTCGACACGGACTTGAGCTATGCCGCGGGAGACTCGGGTTTTGCCCAAGATCCTGGGGTAGTCGGATCAGCCTACACCAATAACGATACGGATCCGGCGACGCCGACAACGCTCTACAATATCGACGCCACACGCGATGTGCTGGTCACCCAAGACCCGCCGAATGCTGGAACCCTCACCACCGTAGGTGCTACCAGAGTCACGACCGCGAACTCCCTGGTCGCCGGCTTTGACATCGCGGCCAGTGACGGGAAGGCGTATGCGATCCTGCGATCCCTCGACGAGGATGATGGCGAGCACCGGCCGAATCTCCACACGATAGATTTGGCCACTGGGGCCGCTACTTTTATTGGTGAAGTCGGAGGGAGCGGACGCGTGACATCTCTGGCGACACTTGGTCCCGCGAATTGACTCCTCAGGTGGGAAATCGCGGCGGGGTCATCGCAATGGCTCCGCCGCGATTTCATGTCGAAAGAAAACCCGCGCGATGGTGGAGCGGGGCATGTCCTTGGCCGATCAGGACACCAGCGCTCATCGCACGGGTCACAAACGTTTTCGCGGTACTCACCGCGTCCGCCACTGCCTGCCCTTTGGCCAAGGCCGCCGTGATCGCCGCGGAAAACGTACAACCAGCGCCGTGCGTGCAGACCGTCTCAAACTTCGCCGAGACATACGCGCGAAATCCACTGCCGTCATACAACAAGTCACAGGCTTCATCTTCCAAATGACCGCCTTTGACGACGACGTACCGAGGGCCCAACGCTTTGATGCGACGAGCGGCTTCTTCCATGCTTGGCCGGTCGTGCACGTCCATGTTCGCCAGCAGACCCGCTTCATGCAGGTTCGGAGTAACCACTAATGCGAGCGGGAGCAAAGTTTCAGCGAGGACCTTCCGTGCTTCCTCGCGCAGCAGCGCATGGCCACCTTTGGCCACCATCACTGGATCAACCACAAGCTGACGCACCCCGTATTCCTGAATTTTTTTACTCACCGTCTGGACGAGCGGAATCGAAGAGAGCATGCCGGTCTTAGCCGCGTGCGCGCCAATATCGGAGAGCACGCTATCCAGTTGTTGGGCGACGAACTCAGGAGGTAACTCAACGACACCCTGGACGCCCAGCGTATTCTGCGCCGTGACTGCGGTGATGACGCTCGTGCCGTAGACATCAAGCGCCATGAAGGTCTTGAGATCGGCTTGAATCCCGGCACCGCCACCGCTGTCAGAACCGGCTATGGTCAGGGCTTTCGCGATAGACATGGCAATATCTCACGGAAACATCCGCATTTGTCCAACATGTAGTCCCTGACCCGGCGCGTACCGCCCGGCGCGTAACTCACCCACCAACTCTTGAACCGTGGAAACCGTGCGTTCCAGCACCGTGACCGCGCAGCCGACCGACTGATGCGAGTGGCTGTCACTCCCCCCTACCCCTTTCTTGCCGAGGTGTTGGGCCACTGCGTGCGCGTAGAGATTCTCTTGTTCCGAGCACGCGCCGTTGATCACTTCAATCTCATCGACATATTGCAAGACTTCGAGCGCTTGGTAGCCGGAGGCGGGATCGTTGGCGTCAATCGCTGGCGTTTTGTGGATGAATTGAAAGCGTGGGTCGAGCTTGTAGCGAAACGGATGATTGGCGATGAGGAAGCCCCCGACATCATCAATCACCTTGCGGAGTTGTTTCACCTTATAGATGCCACCAATATATTGCTTGAGTCCGAACGCCCCCACGTGGCCCCATTCCGTGGTCACTTCGATGCCGCGAAAAATCGTCACGCCGTGCTCGCGAGCGTAGTCGTCGATCTTGGCATCGTCCCAGGCATTATCGTGCTCGGTAATACACAAGCCTTCGAGCCCGATCTTTTGCGCTTGGTCGATCATCGCGAAGGGGTCCATGTTGCTGTCCGCGCTTCCGCGCGTGGTATGGGTGTGAAAGTCAATCCGCATCCCGTCCATAAGCGTTCCTACTCCGTTCCTCACAATTTTAGAATGGCTTCCCATAGCCTATGCGCTCCTACGGGGCAAGGCGGACGAGGACCACGAGGTGCCCCAGCGGCGCGTCGCTACGGGAATATGACCTCTACTCACTCCAGTTGCCCTATGCTACAGTCCGCACCGAATCACGGACGAATACTGTCACGTTTAAGGAGGGGCGCACTATGCCATTGCCATTAGAGGGAATTCGGGTGCTGGACTGGACGATTTGGCAACAAGGACCAGTCTCAACCATGATGCTCGGCGACCTGGGGGCCGAGGTCATTAAAATCGAGGAGCGCGTCGGTGGGGATCCCGGTCGCGGCGTCATGAGTATCGGGGGAACGTCGACGGGCGGAGCCGGACAGCGCAATTACTATTTCGAGGTGAACAACCGTCACAAGAAGAGTCTCACGCTCAATCTCAAAACCCCCGAAGCGAAAGAAATCGTCTATAAACTGGTCGCGCAGTCCGATGTCTTCGTGCAGAACTTTCGTAAGGGCGTGGCCGGGAAACTCGGCCTGGGCTATCAAACGCTCTCGCAATACAATCCCAAACTCATCTACGCTAGCGCCACGGGTTATGGACCGGAGGGTCCAGATTCTGGCGAGCCATCCTTTGACTACATGGGGCTCGCGCGCTCTGGCATTATGAACGCCGTCGGCGAGCCGGATATGGACCCACTCAGCATCACGGGCGGAATCGCGGATCAGATGGGCGCGATCATGTTGGCTTACGGCATTATCACCGCCCTCTACACCCGTGAGCGGTTTGGCATTGGCCAAGAAGTCGATTCCTCGCATCTAGGCAGCATGATGGCCTTGCAAGGCTTGAATCTGTCGAGTCGGCTCACCCTGGGGAAGGAGTTCCGCCGCTCGCACCGCACCAAAGCTCCCAATCCACTGTGGAATCACTACAAGTGTGGCGACGGGAAATGGATTTGCTTGGCGATGATCCAGGCCGACCGCTACTGGCCGGACTTCTGCAAGGCGCTCGGCATTCAAGACCTGGAAAAAGACCCGAAGTTCGCCACCATGGCGATCCGCGGCAAGAACAGCGAGGCACTCATCGCTGTCCTCGACCAGCGGTTTGCCTCAAAAACACGCGACGAATGGATGGCGATTCTGAAAAATGGCGGCGACTTCATCTACACGCTCGTCAACTCGATCAACGATCTCCCCGATGACCCGCAAATGGTGGCGAATAACTACGTCGTGCCGTATGACCACCCGACCTGGGGACCCATCAAGGTCATGGGGATGCCGGTCCGCCTGAGCAAAACTCCAGGTGATCCGCGTGGCGCGGCCCCCGAATTTGGTGAGCATACCGAACAAATTCTCGTGGACATGCTGGGCTATTCGTGGGAAGACATCGGCAGAATGAAGGAACAGGAAATCATCTAGGATTTGGGATTTGGACTCTAGGATTTGAGAGAACGGCATCGAGGAAAACTCAGCCCTCGGTCCCCGGTCTCCGGTCCCCGGTCCCGCACGACAAAGGAGGAAGCCACCATGCCAAAACCACTCGACGGTGTTCGTGTGATCGACTGGACGATATGGCAGCAAGGACCAGTGTCAACCATGATGCTCGCCGACCTCGGCGCTGAGGTCATCAAACTTGAAGAACGGGTCGGGGGAGATCCAGGCCGCGGCGTGCTCAGCATTGCTGGTGCGATGGTCGGTGCCACCAGCGGTCCCAATTTTTATTTCGAGGCGAACAATCGCCATAAACAAAGCCTGACGCTTGATCTCAAAAAACCCGAAGCGTTGGAAATCGTCTACAAGCTGGTCGAGAAATCCGACGTGTTTGTCCAGAATTTCCGTAAAGGCGTCGCCGACCGGCTGGGGCTGGGATACGAGAAGTTCAAGCAACGCAACCCCAAGATCATCTACGCCAGCGCCACCGGCTATGGACCGGAGGGACCCGATTCCGCCGAGCCGTCGTTTGACTACATGGGCCTGGCGCGGTCGGGGATTATGACGGTTGCTGGTGAACCAGATATGCCGCCGCTCAACATCACTGGCGGCATCGCGGACCAGATGGGTGCCATCATGCTGTCGTATGGCATTCTCGCGGCACTGATCGCCCGCGATAAATATGGGATCGGCCAGCAGGTCGATAGCTCGCATCTGGGCAGCATGACCGCGCTGCAAGGCTTGAACGTCTCGTGCAAAGCCATCCTGGGAAAAGAATTCAAACGGATGCCACGAGTCGCCGCGCCGAGCCCGCTGTGGAATCACTACCAATGTGGCGACGGCAAGTGGATTTGTTTGGCGATGGCCCAACAGGACCGCTACTGGAAGGACTTCTGCAAGGTCTTGGGCGTCGCCGCGATCGCGACGGACGCGCGCTTCGACACCATGTCCAAGCGGGCGGAAAACGCTGGCCAACTCATTCCGATTCTCGACAAGGCATTCGCCTCACAGTCGCGCGACTATTGGATGGCCGCACTCAAAAAAGGGGGCGACTTCATCTATACGGTCGTCAACTCGATTGACGATCTCATGCGCGACGAGCAGATGCTCACCAACGAGTATCTCGTGGACTACGATCATCCCCGCATTGGCAAAACCAAGCTGGTTGGATTTCCCTTACGGTTAAGCGAGACCCCGGCGGACCCACGCGGCGCGGCCCCGGAATTCGGCGAACACACGGAAATGATTCTCACCGAACTGCTCGGCTACTCGTGGGACGATGTCAGTCGATTCCGGGAGTCGGAAATCATTTAGGTGCTAGGGGCTGGGTGTTGGGTGCTGGCGGGGAAACGTTCTATCCGGTGTCTTTACCCAGCCCCTAGCACCCAGCCCCTAACACCCAGCACTCATGCCGAT
>JABFSC010000759.1 GCA_013140885.1 Deltaproteobacteria bacterium
GTCCCCACCGTCCGCACCGTGCTGGCTCAGCCGGCCCTGCAAAAGCGCAAGATGACGTTGGATGCGGCCCATTGTAATCCCGCCACCACCGCGCAGATTCATCAGGCCCACGGCGGCTATCTGGTGCAGCTCAAAGCCAATCAGCCCTTGCTCTTCGCCGCAGTCCAGGCCCTCACGACCACGGCGCCCCCGCTGGGCACCCACGCCCACGTGGACAAAGGCCACGGCCGCCTCGAAGAGCGCCAGGCCACCTTCTTCTCCCTCGCCGCGCTGGCCCTCCCCCCGCGCTGGCAGCACAGTGGCTTGTGTTCCGTCGTGTGCGTCGCCCGGACCACGACTCACCTCGCCACCGGCAAGGTGGCGCAGGCCCACGCGTATTATCTCACCAATCAAGCCGCGCAGCGGCCTGCTCCCCAGGCTGAGCTCACCGCTGCGATTCGGGGGCATTGGGGCTGTGAAGCCGACCACTGGCGCCGGGACGTGACCTTGCAAGAAGATCAGGTTCGCGTCAAACACCCCACGCAGGCTCACGTTTTAGGGGTGCTCCGCACGGTCGTGATGCGCGTGTTCCGTTGCGTCGGGGCCCCGAATTATCAAGCCCTGATCGAAACCTTGGTCGACTCCCCGGCCCGCTTCACGAAATTGCTCCGTCAAGTGGGGTTTTTATGAGAAAGCCGTGGGTGTAGACGGAGGCTGTCAACCCGACACGGCCATAGCTCTGCAAGAGCAGCCCCAGGGCATTCAGCCGGGCCAACACAATAAGGGACGAGGCATCAATCAGAATCTCCAGAACGATTCCTCCGCGATCCATCTGCTACAAAACGTATCATCGCGAGAGCGAAAAGCCTACCCCGGCCGTGGCCCTATCTCCCTCTTGCCTGGTGGGTCCCAGACACGGGGCAAGAGGACTACTGCCGCGCGGGAATGGCATGGGGAAAATAGCGATGCAGAATCGCGTTGAGCTGCGCGACGAGATCAAGGCGCGTGAAGGTCAGATGTCCCGTGCCTTTTTTGTACCACTTGAGAACGAAGTAGGGAGTGACCAGGGCATGCTCATGCACCTCCCGCGCCCTGCTGAGTTGCTGGTGCATGCCGTTGCGATGGTCCGGTTCTGGTTGGCCATCCAGGACACAGAAGGCACGGAGCAGGTCGTCTAATTCGTTACAAGCATGCGTGTTGAGTAGCGCGAAGCCGCGGCCATACAGCGAGAGGAGGCGGTGAAGAATGAGCCTCTTCCCAAACTGAAAAGGCGAGTTCGTCTGGTAATCCCAGGAGAGTTGTCGGAACAGATTGATGACCCCGCGATGGAACAGTTCCGTGCGACTCTCATACAGACTGGTGAACGTTGCCTGGATGTTGGCCACCGTGAGCGGTGGCACATCGTGCGCGGCGATCTTCGCGTCCCACTGCGCCCGCGCGGCGGCATCCAGGAAGGAGCGCGTACCTGACGCCTGCATGAGATAGTGCCACGCGGACGCATCCACGGCCTTGGCGATCTTGTCTCCATCTTCCAGCCGTATCTCTTTCCCGTACTCCGGGTGGTATCCAAGGTTTGGGAAGCGGAGATGGGCCGCTTGGCACATGGTATAGGCTTCACGCAAGAGGCGACTGGCTTCCTGGATACGCTCCAATACGGCGTGTCGTTGGTTGAGCAAATTGTCCAGACTGAGGGATGGAATCAGCTCGGTCATGGTCTCTTACCTTCTCCCTGGGTGTGATTTGGCGGGTGTGGCTGCTGGTATCGTGCAGGTTCTTCCATGCCCTCCTTCATGGCCTAATTCCGATCTGTCATAGAGTTCAACTAACTCGCGGTCTTGCTGCTCGGTGAGGTGATAACGGTACGATGCCTGAAAGTGTGCATCGGGAAACTCCACGCCTCGCGCGATCAATGCACGGAGGTGGAGCAGGGCAAGCTGGAGTGTGCGGGTGGGTGTGCGCCGACTCATGGAATATCTCCTGAGGTGAGGGCGTCGCGCGGAAGGGAAGCACGTCCGCTCCCGTGCGGTTTTCGTTACTCGTGCGCTTCTTTAGTAGTCGGACGGCAGCAGGAGGGTCGTCACGCTTCTATCGGCTTCGGTTATCACCCACAGGGTGGTGCCCTGGTTGGTGGTGTAGGCCGAAAGCACGCGGAACCCTGCGCGGAGAGAGCGTTCGTTTTCCTGCCAATCCGCCTCGGAGACGTCGCCCCAATCCCCGGCGACGTGTCGCGCGAGCAATTCGTGTGGGCTCTGGCCGCTCGCGTCCAGCGCGGCCAATGCGCCAGGGGTGGCCACGACGTGTCCAAGGGGAAACCTCCGAATCGTGCGTGTGGTGTTCATACGCTGCTCCTTTCTGCTCGTGAGAGTGCGCTCTGTAAAAAAGAGCACATTTTCTGAAGCCCCTTTCACCCACCAAGAAGGGGCTGAAGAAAAGGAGGAGGGCGCAGCCCACCACAGACGTGGGGGCGCAGTCCCGCTCCCCGCAGGCCAGTGCCAGGATTGCACGGGGGGTAAGGAGTGGAGGCAGGGGCAAGACTGGCATGCCCGCCTGCGAGCGGGGCCAGCGCAGGGGAGCGGCGGTCTGCTGCTCGGGCGCAGTGCGGACGGAGCCGGAGCAGTGTGGACCAGCGGGCGCATCCGCGCAGTGATCGAATCAGTGCCATCCCTGTTCACATGCGCCCGCTCGTCCCGCATTCCCGAATGCTGTATTTCTTTCATGGCATGCGGATGGTCATTCTGGGACAGGCGCTGACGAAAGAAGGGGCGATCCCGGATGCGGAGATTGAGCGGACGATCACACGAAAAGACATCTTCGCGCGTCATCCCGCGCGTCACAGTTATGAAGAAGAGGTCCCCAATGGCGAAGACGAAAGAGGCGTTGAAAATTCTTGATCGGATCACGGGGAAGGATGTGGCCCTCAAGCGCCTCATCGAAGAAGAGGAACTGAATGCAAAAGTGGCCCGCCTGATTTATGAGGCTCGGACGAAGGCGGGATTCACCCAGCAACAACTGGCGAAACGGATAGGGACGACACAGCCAGGTATTGCTCGCCTGGAGGATGCCGATTATCGCGGCCATTCACTGACGATGCTCCAACGTATCGCCCAGGCACTGGATGGGCAGTTAGAGATTCATTTGGTATCGGGGAAGGAGAGGTTGAAAGCAGCGTAGGACAAGGCCAGGTGCCTTTTTCCTCAAGACCGTACTCGACACGTCGGACTCTCCTCCGGCTTTTGTTGGCGGTGGCCGTACCTGCGGGTGGTCGAGATACGAACGTGTCCTCTCCATTCCCGTACTGTGGCGATGCCTGTATAAGAGCCGGGCTCATTTGGTGGTGACGAGGCTGGAGCACTGGCTGTATGAACACTTCAGAACTTATTGTGATCCTATCTCGACGTGTCCCACCACAGGAGCACTTTCAAGCCAACAAATGCGACTATCGCAAAAAGGAGGATGGCCAAAAAATTGGAGGGCTCGCCACCATGACCTGACAACACCATACGTCTCACGAGATACAAGACAGCCTCGCAAATCACAAAGACAATAAGCTGTTTACTGAAGGCTGTAATGGCTGGTAATTGTCTCTCTAAAGGCCGCCGAAGACGCTCCTCCCTAAAGAATCCAGAAAGGAATGTTGCCATTCCATCGTCAATGTTGGGGTCTTGTCCCCCCTCTTTCTTGATATGACGCGCCACTAGCAGCGAGATAATCACCATACTGCCAACGCTAAAAAGCGGGGTAGGAGAGGGAAGATTGAGCGCCGCCAGTCCAAGCCCAAGCACGAGCCAATCTACCCACGCGGGCGGGAAGCGTGGGTAGCGCTCGTCGTCGGTGAGTGGCGGTGTGGCGACCTTCCCACGCCCGCCTTTGACTAATACGAGAGAGGGTTTTCGCACACCGCGTACCTGCACCATATTCGTGCTCACGAACCGAGAGTCCTTTCCCTTCACGAGCGAAGTTTTCACCCACAGGTGTTGGAATTAGGCAGTCCCTTTCTTCTCGTCCGCCGTTGCGCCGCTTCCCGTTGTCTCAGCCTTCGATTCACTCCTGGTGTTCTTCCCTCCGTCCCCACTGTCCTTGGCCCTCTTCCCTCCATCCGACGCATTCGCGGTCTGCTGTTCCTGGAACTCCGCACGACGTTGCCGCACCCGATCCGCCACACTCCCTTTCGCACCGTTATCAGACCCGCCAAGCGCACCCGACCACTGCTGCCGAAGCATCTCCTTCGCTAAGGCACCGGCTCCAGCCCGCGCGCCTGCAAGAGCACCCTTTCCTTCCCCTCCACTACCCCGCGCCACATCCCCGGCATACTTCGCC
>JABFSC010000745.1 GCA_013140885.1 Deltaproteobacteria bacterium
GGTTCCGAAAGTTCCCTCTCCCAGCTGGGAGTTCTGGGTAGCCTAGAAACGGGATATTCATTTGCCGGTGATTCTGGACTTGGAGCGACAGCCCGCGACTGCCCTAGACTTGCCTGCGACTTGTCCTAGACTTGCCTGCGACTTCGTATAGAAAGGAGGTTCTTATGCGTCTCGCAAATAAAGTCGCGCTCGTGACGGGCGGCAGTCGTGGGATTGGGCGTGCGATCTGTCTGCGCTTGGCGGCGGACGGGGCCAAGGTCGCGGTCGTCGATATTCTCGACCCGGAATCGCGGCAAACCGCCGACGACATCACAGCGCAAGGTGGACAGGCGATGGCGGTCCGCTGCGATGTGACCCAGCTTGAGCAAGTGCAAGACTGCGTGCAAACCATTATAGATGCCTGGGGACAAATCGACATCCTGGTGAACAACGCGGGCTGGGACAAAATCGAGCCCTTCATCGACAGCCAGCCGGAAACCTGGGAGAAAGTCATCGCCATTAACTTGAAAGGCCCCATCAGCTTTTGTCACACGGTCCTGCCGCAGATGCTCCAGCGCGGTAGTGGAAAAATCATCACCATTAGTTCGGATGCGGGCCGTGTCGGTTCGACCGGAGAGGCGGTGTACTCGGCGTGTAAGGCCGGGCTCGTGGGCTTCTCCAAAACCCTGGCCCGCGAAGTGGCGCGCGCCAAGATCAATGTCAACGTCGTCTGCCCAGGGCCAACCGAAACGCCGCTGCTCAAGCAAATTACCGGTGGCAGTAAAGGGGCGCGCATCATCGACGCGATGACCAAGGCCGTGCCTTTCCGTCGCCTCGGCCAACCAGAGGAAATCGCCGGAGCCGTGGCCTTTTTCGCCTCGCCAGATTCTGACTTCGTCACTGGACAGGTGTTGTCCGTGAGCGGTGGGTTGACGATGGCGGGGTGAGGAGTTGCGATGATGAACCCTTGGAGAAAAAAGCTGTTGTTCCTATGTGGCCTGTCGTTGCTTTGCCCCGCCTGCGCGCCTTCGTTGCCGATGCTGGCGATTGGCGCGGTCGCGTATGTCGCGCAAACGCAACTGATGAAACCTCAGGAGGAACCGGCGGAGCCACCGGTCAAGACAAAGGCGGTCGTTAAACGACAGAAGAGCACCTCGTCCACGGTGGCGAAGAAAAGCCCGCGAAAATTGCCCACTCATTGTCGTCGAGTCGAGGGCGGAACGGAATGCACAATGTCGTAGCTGGTGGTGGAACGATAACCTCACCGAGGACAATTGGCGACGCGGAAGCGGGAGCGCTCATCTTGCACCTGTGGGGTCTCCTGGAATTGGGGTCAGGTCTTGCAATCAAGCACAATGTGTTAACGCAAGACCTGCCCCTTTTTCGTGCGCCCTTTTTCGACCCCTTTTGTCCGCGCGGTGGTCATCCCAACCGACTGGGCTTACCGGCCCCTCGCATTCGGCTGGGGCGGATGTTCTGCCATTTTGACCCACATACGACGGACATGGGTGAGTTGAAGGCGGTTCATGTTGAGCGCGCCAATGGTTGCTCGACCGATAGGCGTCGCGCCCACGATTTCCGTGCCATCTTCACTCCAGGTGCAATGATCCGCCCAGGTCTGTTGACGCGGGTGAAACAACGAGACCTCATTTTGCGTCACTGGGTCTGGGGCAGTTTAGCGCTGCGCCTTGAAACGATTGCACGTTGGACAAGCGAGGCGGAGATTGCCAAGGACCGTGTCGCCGTTGGCGGAACGGGGAACGATGTGCTCAATCTCAAACGTCGCGGACGTCATGGATTCCGAGGTTTGACAGTAGGCGCAACGATGGGCGAATGCCGTTGGGTTGAGGGTGGAACGGAATGCAAAATGTCGTAGCTGGTGGTAGCTGGGGGATGAACCCTCCGCTTGTCTGCTCACCACGTATCCACACACGCCCGCTTTTTTCCCTGCCGCAGTGCCATTGGCGGCGCCGAGCGTAACGCGCTCATCACCCAGCGCCGAGACTCGACCGGATCGATCACCTCGTCGATCTCCAGATGGGCGGCCATGTTGGTGCCTTTGCCCGCTTGGTAGGCGCGGGCCACCATCTGCTCGAATAGGACTTTGCGCTCGGTTGGGTCCGCCACCGCCTCTAGCTCCTTGCGAAAGCCGAGTTTCACCGCTCCCTCGAGTCCCATGCCGCCAAACTCTCCAGTCGGCCACGCCACCGTGAAATAGGGCGCGCGAAAACTCGCGCCAGCCATCGCCTGCGCTCCAAGCCCATAACCTTTGCGCAGCACGATGGTGAAATACGGGACGGTGAGGTTCGCCCCAATCACGAACAGGCGGCTACAGTGGCGCACCAGCGCGGTTTTCTCCACTTCTGGTCCCACCATCATACCGGGCGTATCACACAGGAAAAGAATCGGAATGTCGTACGCATCACAAAGTTGCATGAACCGCGCCGCTTTATCCGCTCCTTCACTATCAATGGCGCCCGCGAGATGCGTCGGGTTGTTGGCGATGACGCCCATGGGTCGCCCCTCGACACGGATGAACGCGGTCACCATGCCGTGTCCAAAATGACGGCGCAGCTCCAAGACCGAGTCGGTGTCCGCCAGCGTTTCAATCACTGAGCGCACGTTGTAGATGCGCAGGCGATTCTCCGGGATGATGCCGCGCAGGATGCGTTGATCCGCGCATTCCCATTGCGCGACTGGGCCTTGAAAGTACGACAGATAGCGCTTGGCGGCATACACGGCTTCCGCTTCGTCCGCGACGGGAATATCGACCACGCCATTGGGGACCTGCACGGACATGGGGCCGACTTCGTCTGGGCGAAACACGCCGAGCCCGCCGCCTTCGATCATCGCGGGTCCACCCATGCCAATGGAAGAATTGGCCGTGGCGATCACCACATCGCAACAGCCCAGCAGCGCGGCGTTGCCGGCGAAGCACCGTCCTGAGTTGATGCCCACCAGCGGCACTAAGCCACTGAGTCTGCCGAAGTTATGGAAGGTCATGATGTTCAGACCCGCCGGACTCGGCCAATCGACATCACCGGGGCGACCGCCACCACCCTCGGTAAAGACGACCACCGGCAGGCGAGCGTGTTCCGCCAAGGCGATCAGGCGATCTTTTTTCTCGTGGTTCCGCATGCCTTGCGTCCCCGCCAGGACCGTATAGTCATACGCAAGCACGGCACAGCGTGATTTCTCATCGGGGAAAAGATGGCCGTTGATGCGACCAATGCCCGTGACCATGCCATCGGCGGGGGTGTTTTTGATCAAGTCTTCCATCGACCGTCGTTGCCGTTGCGCGGCCACCGCCAGCGACCCGTATTCGACGAACGAATCGGGATCACAGAGATCGTCGATATTCTCCCGCGCCGTGCGTTGTCCGGTTTTCCGTCGGCGCGCGACCGCTTCTGGGCGCGCGGCATCAAGCGTAATGGCATGACGCGCATGCACTTCAGCGAGATCGGGGCGAATGGCGTCGAGATCGACGAGCACGGTCTCTTGGGCTTGCGCGATGCCGACATCGGCCTCTTCAATGAACGCGAGTGGATGGCCCTCGAAGATGGTGTCACCTTTGGTGACCGTGAGTCGTTGGACGATGCCGCTAACATCCGTTTGTACCACGTGCTCCATCTTCATCGCTTCCATGATCAGAAGCTGCTGCCCCTTATGCACCATGTCACCCTCGTTCACGTCGATACTGACGATGGTGCCTTGGATCGGGGCTTTGATCGCCACCGTGCCTTCTGGTCCACCAACGTCAGGTGAGGCATTGGATGGAGTGGACACGGTGAACGACGGGCTGACTGTCTCGCCCTCACTCTTGCCGTGGCTCAACACCGCCAGCGGGTCAAGAGAATCCAACTTGGCGCCAGCACGAGCCGGTTGGGTGGCGCGGGGGTCCGTGGACTGGGTGAAGAAGAGTTGTCGATGCGACCCTTTTGTCAAGGTCACTAACTCCGCGAGATGGTCTTCGACAAAGCGGGTGTAGACGCGATTGGCGATAAACTCTGGATGTTGGAGTAGACTTTGCAAAAATGGGATATTAGTCGCGACCCCTTCGATCTTGAATTCACACAAGGCGCGATAGGTCCTGGCGACCGCATCGGGAAAATCGGTGGAGCGGGTATGGCCAATCAGCTTCGCGAGCAACGAGTCGAAACTCGGACTGGTGCGGTACCCGACATAGCCAAAGGTGTCGGTGCGCAGGCCGGGACCGGACGGCACCTCAAAGGCACTGAGCGTGCCACCCGCTGGGCGGACGGTCCCATCCGCCGCCAAGGTTTCCATGTTCACCCGCACCTGCATCGCGAAGCCACGTGGTGCGGGGATGTCGGCTTGTTGGAGCCCTAACTCCGCGAGCGACCGTCCCGCCGCGAGGTGGAGTTGTGTTTGCACGATATCGATACCCGTCACTTCCTCTGTCACTGTGTGTTCGACTTGTAACCGTGCGTTGGCTTCAATGAAGGCGAAAGAGGCGTTGTCATGTTGCGTTGTGGCATCGACCAAAAACTCAAACGTCCCGACGTTTTCATAGCGGACGGCTGACGCGAGTTGCACGGCGGCGGCGGTGAGGCGTGCGCGCAAAGTTGGCGAGAGTGATGGACTGGGAGCGATTTCGACGAGCTTCTGATTGCGGCGTTGAATCGTGCACTCGCGTTCGCCGAGATGGCTGACCGCGCCAGAGCCGTCGCCGAGAATTTGTACTTCGATATGCCGAGCGCGCGGTAACAGTTGCTCGACATACACGTCGCCATTGCCAAAGGCTTGGCGCGCTTCCGACTGACAGCGGGTGTAGGCTTCCTCCACTTCTTGAGACTGAAAGACGGCCCGCATACCACGGCCACCGCCACCGGCGATGGCTTTCATCATCATCGCGCCGCCATCACCCAGGGCGGCGAGAAACGCACGCGCTTGCTCCAGGCTCGTCGGTCCTGAAGTGCCTTTCATCACCGGGACGCCACAGCGTTCGGCGCGCGCGCGTGCCTGGCCTTTGTCACCGAACATCTCTAGCACCTCGACACGCGGGCCGACAAAGGTGAGTCCTTCCTCGGCGCAACGGCGGGCGAACGTGGCATTCTCGCTGAGAAAGCCGTAGCCGGGATGGATGGCATCACAACCGGATTCCTTGGCTGTGGCGATGAGCTGTTCAATGTCGAGATACGGAGCGACGCCTTTGCCACGCAGTGGGCGAGTCTCATCCGCCTTGCGGAGGTGGAGTGACAGGGCGTCCTCCTCGGAAAAGATGGCGACGGTACGAATATCCAGTTCAGCGGCGGCGCGGATGATGCGGATGGCGATTTCGCCACGGTTGGCGATGAGCAGACGGGTGAGTTTCATAGGGGGCGTACCTTTCGAGTCCTTAGGCCAACTTCCGAGCAATGTCCGCGTAGCGATCCAAGAAGGGCAGAATTTCCTCGCGACCAGCAGTCGGAGCACGCACGACGGTCCGTACCGCGCCCAGCGAACGATACCGCTCCAAGCGTTCCATACTCGCGGCATGGACACAGAAGAAGGAAATTGGCAGTGAGCCCGGAGCACGGCCCGCCGCCCGCGCGCGGTCATGGAGATCGGCGATCGACGCGGGCATATCGGCGATGGCGGTCTCGACGGGAATCCAACCATCACAGAGATCGACCGCGCGCTGACGTCCGGTTGGCGAGTTCAGACTTCCCAACAGAATGGGGGGATGCGGTTTGGTCAGCGGTTTGGGATACGACCAAATACGGTCAAAATTAACGAACTCGCCGTGATAGGTTGCTTCATGCTCGGTCCAGAGCACCTTCATGGCTTCGAGACGTTCGGTCAACACTTTCCAGCGTTTGCGAGGCGGCGTGCCGTGGTTCGCCATTTCCTCTTTATTCCAACCCGCGCCCACACCAAAGAGGAACCGCCCATTGGAGATGCGGTCCAGCGAAGCAACCTGTTTTGCTTGGACGATGGGGTCGTGTTCGACCACGAGGGAGATGCCAGTGCCGAGCTTGAGGGTTTTCGTCACGGCAGCGGCGGCCGCCAAACCAATGAACGGATCGGACATGTGGACATACTCTTCGGGCAGCTCGCCGCCGCCGGGATACTGGGACTCGCGGTTGGCGGGGATATGGGTGTGTTCGGGGAGCCACAGCGACTCAAAGCCCCGGGCTTCGCATTCTCGGGCCAGTTCATCGGCGGGCATGGTGTATTCGGTGTTGAAACTAAAGATGCCAAGTTGCATAACGCCTCCTTGTGGTGACGATGGTCACGCTGACCGGAGAGGTGTATCTCTTCAGGGGTGACAAGCCAAGGAGGGCAATCGCGGTATGGAAGGAGGTGCGCTCACTGCGAAAGGTGGTATTATTTGCAATGCCCCTGTTTGCGCTTTATCGTGAAGCGTCAGAGGAAAGGAGTTTGCGATGAAAAGAAAAAGTCTCGTCGGAATGATGGTGGCACTGTCGCTGACCGCGGGGTGTACCGCCATGAACCCCCAGCAAGTGGCACAACAGCAGGCCGAGGTCTATTACAACCGTCCGTATGATCAACTGACGGCTGATGAGAAAATCCGGCTAGAGGAGCACCTTGCTCGCCAAAGTAACACCGCTTGGCAAACCAATGCCCAGGTCGCCAGTGGGGTAGGGCGACTCTTGCAAGGAGTCGGCGTCCTGGTTCTCAGCGCCAGATAGTGATAACCGCCCGTAGCCGCGCAACGCTCTACGGGTGGGCCGCTTCTTCAGCCAGCACTTCAATCTCATGCGGGAACACCGGAACGATGAACCCTTGGTCCCATTGGACCATGACTAAGTCCCTACCGAGGTTCTCGGTCTCGTAACGAATCGTCCCTTGTGCGTCTCTGCGTAAATCTCCCTCTACCGTCCGAACAAACTGAGTTGTCCGGCACCGCCACCCACTTCGTGTCCGATCGATCATACATTCTCCTTTCTCGACCGAGGATGTCTACATATCAGAGCAAGTGGTGTACCACAATAATGGAGTGATGTATTTTCGCGGAATTATTGGAGAAACGCTCATTTTTAGTAGGTTGTCTTACCGTTTGGTTCGTAGTTCTCCTGTTACATTTATCCACTTGGTGGTGAAAAAAATGACACATTGGGCAACCGCCACCCCCTGTACGGTAGTGGCGTTGCCGTTGCGAAGTCCAAGTACACGGTCTATTTTGGCTCACGTTTTTGACGCTGGTCATTGTCTTGACAGTCCAGCTTGTCACATGAGGATTCGCGTATGATGCGTGTTGGTATATGGCTGATGGTCGTGAGTTGCGCGGTGCTGAATGGCTGTTCGCGTATTTATCCCCCAGCCGCTTTTGTGAATTTCACAGCACCGATTTATCCCGATGCCCGTCCGGAAAATTGTAACGTCACCTTGCTGACGGATCCACCGACAGAGCCCTATGAAGTTTTCGCGCAGATCGCTGGCTATGCCGGATCCGCTGAAATGTCGGAACGGATGTTGGCGTTGATTAAGGCGAATGCGTGTGAGATCGGTGCCGACGCGCTTGTCCTCTCGTCGCTTCAACACGGAGCCCACACCAACTCCGATTCCATCTATCCGGACTGGGTGACCGCCGGTGAAGGGGGAGGGGAGGGCGAACGGTTCCAGCATTGGCAGGACAAACGATACAACGTTGGGCAACGCGCGCTCGCGCTCGTGTATAAGAAAAATATCTCCACACGAGCTACCCAAGCAGAGAAGAGTGAAAAGTGAAGGGTGAAAGGTGAAGAGTGAAGAATCACTCACGCATTGCTCTCCGCGCCTCTGCGTCTCCGCGTGAGGCAAATTAGGGAGTGGCATCAAGATTTGTCTCTTGTACTCCGGCGATAGGTGAGAGGGTAAACAGCGTGGGCGGCAGTGTCGGGTTCAGCTCAAGCTGCTCATAATAAATAGTTGCCTCCTGGTTTCCTTGAAGGTCCACCAGCGCGATCTCGAATGGAAAGTCCTGTCCTTGCACCGCGCGATAGTCGGCCAGCGACATGCGCGCCAACAGCAGCTCCGCCTTGTCCCGAACCTCCCACCGCAACAGTCGCCGAGTTTTTTGCTCACACATAAATCGCTGTGTCCCGCCGCCTGGTATCGGCACCGTCAACTCATAGTGTCTAGACTCAGGGTCCAGCCGCATGGAGCCTCCGTCCACATCAAGAGGCAGCAACGGCAGCCCAAGCAAGAGGCTTGTGACCTGGCCAGCGGAAAGCATGATGCGCAGAAAACGAGCCGCGTTCCGTGGCGTGGCGGCTCCCCGGTACACCATCTTCTCTTGCGGCAGATACGCAGCCAATTGCTGGCCATTCGTGGTGACCAACGCCGCGATACCAACAGGGGAAAACAATTCAAGCCGGAAATGGTCAGGCGCCATCACGGCGACGGCTTGTCGCGCCGTGCCTTTTTCCGCCGTGTCTTTGTACGCGATGCGCGCCAACCCGCGCAGGCTGGTCGTCCGGGTCCGCCGGTCAGTGAGGGACTGCAATAACTCTTGTCCGGTTGGGAGAGTTGAGGCCGAAGGGGGAGGAGCTGGGGCTGGCGATGAGGGGCGTGGAGTAAGCGTGCAACTCGCACTGAACAGCAAGGCGAGCGCGAACGCGGTGATCTTCACGTTAGACGCCGTTGTTCGGGCTTTTCTGCTCATTGGCCGCTGCGTCGATCTTATTCTGTAACCGCTGCTTCTGTTCTTCTTCCTTGGCATGGGTCAAGGCTTCGCGGTAGGCACGCGCGGCGTCCATCTGTCGTCCGACCTTGCCGTAGGCGTCCCCTAAATGTTCGTTGACGGTGGGGTCTTGCCCGACCAGTTCGGCGGCGCGTTCAAGCTGTTGGACGGCTTTGGTGTAATCACCACGCTGATAGTACACCCAGCCCAGACTGTCGATATAGAACCCATCATTGGGCTCAATCTGGAGGGCTTGGCGAATCAACTTCTCGGCCTCATCCAAGCGAATGCCTTGTTCCGCCCAGGTATAGCCGAGATAATTCAACGCGGCGGCGTTTTTCGGATTCAACTGGAGCGCTTTTTCCATGTACGTGATGCAGCGCTGCTTATCCTTGATCTCGTCGTACACGGCCCCCAGCGTGAAGTGGTATTGGTCATTCTCCGGCGCGAGGGTGATCATTTTTTCCAGCAGCTCAATGGCTTTTGAGCGGTCCCCTTTTTCACGGTGCAGAGAGGAGAGGAATCCCAGGAGGTCGAGATCGTCCTTTTTGACGACCAGCGCTTTTTCCGCTTCGACAATCGCCTCGGCGATCTTCCCCTGACGCTGATAGGCGTAGCTCAGGTACATGCGCGCATCGGGGTAATACTCGGAGGTCTCCTTGATGTCCGACAAGGTCGCGACAGCTTTGTCGTATTCCTTGTTTTCGGTATGGACCGCGCCCAGGAAATAGCGCGCCCGGTCGTTTTGCGGCTGGGCGGCGAGGACCATATTCAACTCGGTTTCCGCCTTTTGGTATTCGCCCTTTTCCCGATAGATGAGGCTGATTTTGACGCGCGTTTCTTGGGGGTCGGACTCGACCTTCTCTAGCTCGCGATATTGCACGAGCGCGTCATCCAACTGTTTCTGCTCCAAATAAAACCGCCCCAACCGTTTGCGGACTTGCGCGCTCTGGGGATTGAGGGTGAGCGCCTTCTGGTAGATATCCATGGCGCGCTTCGGTTTCTTTTGCAGCTCAAGGACGAGCGCCAGGTCCAACAACACGATCTCGGAATTCGGATTCAGCTTGAGGGCTTTCTCGTAGTAGGACTCGGCTTTTTTCAGCTTATTGGCCGCCGCGTGTACCTGCCCAAGGTAGTAATACCCCAGAATCGAGCGCGGATTATCGTGCGTGAGTTTTTCCAGAACGGCGACCGCTTTGTCGAACTTGCCCTGCTTCGCGTACAAGGTGCCCAAATAAAGGTAGGGTTCTTGATTCTTCGGCGAGCGTGCCAGCACCGCTTCGTAGACCGTCGCCGCCTCTTCCTCACGATTAAGTGAAGACAGCAGCCCGGCCATTAACAGTTCAGCTTCCGCGTTCGTCGGGTCCTGCTCGCGCACTTTCTGACAATGTTCCAGCGCTTCCGCCAGCTTGCCCTTGCGGACATACAAGGTGGCGAGACGCAGCCGCAAGAGAGAGCTGCTGGGGTCGCTGGTCACCGCTTGTTCAAAGGCTGCCAACGCGACCTCTTGATCGCCACGGTTCAGCGCGACTTGTCCCTTCAAGAATTGCCCTAACGCGCGTTCCGCTGGCGTAAGGGCCACGGGTTCACCGGGAATCTTGAAGACCGGAGGCGGGGTGGATGGCGCGATCTCCGCGGTCGGAGCCGGTCGCGTCGCCGCGCAGGCCGCCAAAAAAAGAGGGAGAAAACCGAGAAAAAGAGTATGGAAAAAGCGCTCACGCGCGATGGCACGCATGGCCGGGAACGTAGCATGGGCGGAAACGGACGGTCAATGCGGGACGCTCGCGCGCAGCCCCTTGGGCAGCACCACGACCACCGTGCAGGGCGCTTGATTCACTAACTGCTCCGCGCGATGGCCTAAAAATGAATCCGCGCGGCCAGAGCGATTCGCCGTCCCAAAGACGACGAGATCGTATCCCCCACGGCTGGCTTCGCGGAGAATCTCCTCGGTCGGATGTTCACCCTCGATGACCTTGGCGGCGAGTCGCAGGTCGGGCTTGGCGTGCGCGGGACGCATTTCCCACACCATCGTATCGGCCATCATGTTGAGCACCTGGTGATCCAGTCCGGTCTCACGCCGACGCGGCCACCAGGAACGTGGACGCTCAGGAAGCGGTAGTACGTGAAAAAGCGTGACGTGCGCGTTCGTATCCTCGGCATACATCGCGGCGAACTCAATGGCGAGTTGCGAGTGCGCGTCCCCGGTGGTCGGAACGAGAATGCGCTCGTAGCGTGGTTTCTCATCGCGGGCCTTGATAATGGCCACATGCGCGGGCGGATCGATAAGCACGGCTTCCAGGAACGTACCGCCCAGGGGATGTTGATAGCTCGAAGCCCCAAGAAAGATGAGGTCGTAGCCACGCTGCGCTTCCTTGAGGATCACGGTCGCCAGTGGAGCACCATTCATGGCGACGGCGCGTTTCTCTAGTGTCACGCCACTCTCTCTCGCGACTTGTTGAAGTGGAAGAAAGGGATCGTCTGGCATCTCCCCCGGCGTGCGCCACCAGCGGGTCCACCACCGGCCCGCGAAGATGGACGCGGAATCAGTGTGGAGAAATAACGCGGTGACGACGGCATCGTCATGGGAGACCATTGGCGCGGCCATGCGCAGCGCGGTCATGGCGTTGGGGCCGCCCGCGGTCGGCAGCAAGACGCGCAGCGTGCGTTTGTCGAAAATGCTCCGTTGCGCTGTGAGGTTGAGGCGTTCCTGTTCCTCGCTTGAGGGGGGAATATGACTCAAGGACCACTTCAGCAGTGGTGGGGCCATGAGCGAGGTGACCATCGCCATTAGGACCAAGCTACTGTAGACCTCGGAGCTCAGGATGCCAGAAGTCAAGCCGACCAGCGCGATAATCAGCTCCATCCCTCCACGGGCGTTCATGCCAATACCAATGGAAACGGACTCCCACCAACTCAATCGGCCAAGCAGCCCGCCGAGGGTGCAGCCCACCAATTTCCCAGCACAGGCAGTGACGAGCACGAGGATCACGAGCTTGGGGTCTTGGAGTTGCGTGAGGTCCACGCGCAGCCCCACGAACGCGAAAAAGACGGGGGTAAAAACACCGTGCACCACGCCCACCAGTTTCTCCAGCGCGTTGGCGCGCACACGCGGGGATTGCGCGAACAGCACCCCAGCGACAAAGGCACCGAAGATGGCATGAATGCCAATCGCCTCGGTGATGGCCGCGCAGATCAGTGTGACGACCAAGATGGCGGTAATATGCGCTTCCTCGACCTGCACATGTTCATCAATCCAACGGAGCATCCGCCGGACCACGCGCACGCCGACCACCAAGGCGACGCCGACGAAGATCGTCGTGCTCGCGATGCCCTGCGCGACGGCGGTCACATCGAGTGTGCCTTTCGCCATCATGCCCATGAGCATGGAGAGGATTGTCCAGCCGGCGATGTCATCGACGATGGCTGCGGCCATGACGATGGTGCCGATGTTGCGCTTGAGGATCCCAAGGTCGAGGAGAATTTTGGCGATCACCGGCACTGCGGAGATGGCCAGGGCCGTGCCTAAGAAGAGTTCGAAAATGAGTCGTTGCGCGGGATTGGCGAGCAAGTGGTCTGGAATCGTGGTCCCTAAAAGATACCCAAAGGCAAAAGGAATAATGATGCCGAAGAGTGACGCGAGCATGGCTGGCCGTCCGAGTCTGCGGAGCAGCGCGAGGTCGGTTTCCAAGCCGGTCAAGAGCAGGAGGAAGAGCATCCCCAGCCACGAAATCAGCTCCAGGAGGTGGAATTGCTGGACATCTGGTGGGAAGAGCGCGGCGAAGCCCCAGGGGAAAAGCCAACCGAGCAATGAGGGACCGAGGATGATACCCGCGAGCAGCTCCCCAAACACCGGCGGCTGGCCATAGCGTTTCAGCAGCTCGCCCAACAGCCGCGCGCTGGTGAGCAAGAGCGCGAATTGAATAATGAACAGAAAAAGCTGGTGTCCAGGGATGGGAGGGATCATCGCGATAGTAACTATTGCTTCCGTGAGGTTCGGCGTTTCGTGCCGAGCTTATAGCAGGGTTGGGGGTGGACCAATAGACTCTATTGGGGGGCCTTGATGAGGAACCCTCGCGCTACTTGAACTGCTGGAGAAAAAGGACTCGGTTGCGGAGATCATCGGCGGTCCAACGATTGAGGAGGCGGAGCACCCGGCGAAGCAATTCCCCAAACTGATTGTGGTTGAGCTGTTCGGAGAGAATGATGACCGAGTGTTCACGGTTGGCGAGGAACCAGGTCCGTGCTAACGGCACAAAATCCCGGATATTATGGGTAAGAATCGCCATTCCACTTTCCGCCGCGTAAGTGAGTTGCCCTTCATCGGAAAACGCATCGTTGCCAGCTTCCACCGTGCTTTGCGCCTGGTATCCTCGTCGCCGCAACGCGGGCGCTAAATCGGACATCACATCCTCGTCGGTATACAGCGCCACAATGAGGCCAGGGATATGTTGTTCCATTGTGATTCTACGCGGTTGGAGTTTGGGCCGGGAAGCGCAGGACGCCGTGTTCGTCCATTGCGAGTTGGTATTTCTTCATCACGGAGTCAAGACGGTTCTCGGTGATTTCTTGTTCGATCTCGCTCTGGTGGTCCAGATAATAACTGAGCGCATCGAAGACCGCGGCTCCTTGGAGATGCGGATAGTTTTGGAGAATGTCCTCCAATGTGTCCCCGGCTTTGTACAGTGCCGCGATCAGTTGCACGGTGATCCGTGTCCCTTTAATAAGCGCTCGTCCCCCACAAATCCCCGCGATGCGCACGATATACGGATGTTCTGTCTGCTGTGTCATTGGGCTTGTTGCTGATTCGATGTTCATCGCACTTGTCCTCCACCGGGAAAATTACCACCGCCAGGAAAGGTTCGCTATCATACGCAACCATAAGGAACATATCTCTTCACCCCCCTTACCCTCGCCTTCTTCCATCCGAGAGAGGGAATTTCGGAGCCCACTTACTTCATGCCATCGGCCCAACTGAGCGAAGGAACTTGAAACTCGGTTACTTGAGAGCGGGCCTCGACACGCCTCTCTGTCTTCTGTTTTTTTCTTAGTGGGTGCGTTTCATACATGAGCAAATTGCCTCATTGAAGTGCATTTGAGAAGATGAGGCGCTGATGTGAAGGTTGTTGCTCAAGGGAGATAAGGCTATGCAAGCACCTCCGCTTCCT
>JABFSC010000353.1 GCA_013140885.1 Deltaproteobacteria bacterium
AGCGAAATCCTGGGAACTGCGCGCGGTGATGAGCTTGAGCCGGTTGTGGCAACAACAAGGGAGGGGGAAAGAAGCTCATCAGATGCTTTCAGATATTTATGGTTGGTTCTCTGAAGGGTTCACCACCCCCGACCTCCAAGACGCTAAGCTGTTGGTGGAGCAGTTGGCGTAGGGGATTGTCTGGATACAAGGAGCGTCAGGTCGCCGTCCGCCTTACCGTCGCGAAAGTTGCCTGGTGTGCTCAACGAGCGCGAGCAAAGGCGCGGGGTTGGTTGTATACAACCGAGCTTCTTCCCTGGCTTCTTCCGCGACCTTATCGAGATACTGTTCGGCTTCCGGTAACCGGGCTTTCATCGCCTGGGCAATTGCCCCTAATTCCTGTGGTGTCGGATGTTGCTTGCAAAACAGCGCGCGAATTTCTGGATTGCGAATGGCCAAGGAAGCGGGGAGGGTGAGGATGCCATCGCGGAGGTCCTCTTCACCACCCCCGCCAAGCGCTTCGAGTCCTTTGACATCGCCCACATCGTCGCAGCCGTGATACAGCACTCCCAGCAGATGGCCGAAACGCCGCAATGCCTCGTTGTGAGTGCCCAGACACGCGCAAATCTCGAACATCGATCCGGTATCTTCTCCGGCGATCTTACGCCAGTCCTCGACACCTAACGGCTGTCGTCGTAAGCGCCATTGCAGGCACTCGGCCGCGCCCAGGCGCTTGAGCAATTCGGATAGTAAGGTGATGTACAAGGGATCATTGACGACGGTTTGATAGCCATCGGCGACGATGTAGCCGGATGCCATGAGCGCCGGGAGGAGACCAAATTGGCAATGCAACGTAGCCTTGCCTCGTCGTTGGCTCGATTCATCAAGAATGTCGTCAATGATGAGCGACACGTTATGGAACATCTCCACCGCGGCAGCCGCGCGGAGCAGCGTGGCGGGGATGGGGCCTGACGAGAGGGCGCGATAACAGCTCATCACCGTGAGTGGGCGAAAATACTTGGACTTGCCCTCGAACTGCCATTCGAGCAGTTGCCGGACCTCGGGGTTGCAGCGCGCGACCCACTCCGTGAGCATCACACGAAGGCGATCAATCTCTTCCGTAAGGCCCAATTGCGCAATGACATCTTCCGTCGTGTCTTTCGCCGATGCTTCCACGCGTCTTCCCCTCGTGTCCGTAGTCAGATACTCAGCCGCTTGCGATGGTTATGGTTTGACCTGCCAGCGGCGCGGCGCGGGTTCTCTGGGGACCTCCTGGAGCGGAGCCCCTATGTTCCTCTCGATTTTATCGAGTTCGGCCAGAAATCGGCGCGATTCGTGCCCCGGTAACTCCGCTATCTCGCGAAAGTACGTTCTGAGAAGATCAATGAGAATTCCCAGTGCCTCCCCACGGCGGGTGGGGTCCGCGGTCAGAGCTGGGACCGTGCGGAGCATCTCAAGGAGATGAATAGCAAAAACCCCGGTTCCGCGCCGCCAAAAGCGCATACTGCTTTTCAGCCAGAGGAGAGACGCTTGCAGCAAGAACTCGACGATCTCGCCAATCGGAACGGTAGGCGGCTGGTCCTCGGTATCGGCGTCTGTCGTGGTCTCGGTATCCGACCGCCAGCGCTCGAGTGTCGAGAGCAGAGCTTGGAGTCTCGCGTTGAAATCATTGGCCATAGCGGCTCTCTCTAAAGTGCCGCGCCCCGCACGTCAATCGCCCGCATGTCCTCAAGGGTTTTTCATCTTGGGGAGCAGTTCTTGCGTCAACGCCCACAAGGTCTTCCACCAATCGAGGGCAAAGGCATACGGGAGACCGATCATGTCTTGGAGATTGGCACCGCTCCGTGCCAGCTCTCCCTTCATCATCAGGCTAGGGACATCGGAGGCCAGAGACCACGCCTTGGCGCCGTAGGCGTAGGGGGCCATGAAGAGCTTGAGCGCGAGAATGAGGCTTTCGGGATAGACGTCGGGCTCGATGATCTCAATGGGTTTCCCCAGCGGAGCTTTGCGCCAGAGGGCCTGGGCCGCCTTCAAGCCGCTCATCACCGCGGCCTCGACAGTCGCCATGTTGATGGTCGTTTTGCAAAAGTCTCCAGCGAAGAAGAGATTCGGGATGCGAGCGTAGGTTGCCTTGGGTCGCCACTCCTCGCTGCCAACTTCATTGATAAAAAGGGTATTGTCCGAGTTGGACTGGGAGCGCGACATGTCCCAATCGATATCGCTATCGGGGTTCCCCCAAAATTTCCCTAACCGAAAAGGCAGATAGCCGTTCAGCTCTCTGAGCATCGCAAAGCCATCTTCCTTGGGATCGAACGAAGGCAGCGCGTAAAAATCCGAGGCCGCCACACATAAGACCGTTCGTCCTTTCATCCGTGGATCGTTGCCCCACGCCTGAGAGATGTCAGTGAAAGAGAGGTCGTACCGTGAACCACGTAAGGCGACCGGCTCCGTGGGAATATCCGGTATGGTGCGGGTGAAGTAGAGCGTCACAACCGGGATGGATTCGGCTTGCAGACGGCGTAATTCCGTGAGATGGGGCAGGTGATCGGTGATTCGCTGGGGCGCGGTCCCGGTCATCACCAGGTCTCCCAGGGTCTTGGGGGAAACCGCCAAAAGCAAGCGGTCTATGGGGAGGTCCTGCGGGGTGCCATTCTTGGAGCACAGACGAATCCGCTCGACTTTGTTTTGCGCGAGCATCACGTCGGTTATGGAGACGTTGGTGGTGATCTCGCAGCCCAGTTGTTCCAGTCGCGTTTGCAGCGGCTTGATAATTTCGTCGTAGGAGCTGCCCTTCAAGAGCCACAGCGTGGGGGTCGGATGGCGAAATCCATATTTGATGAAGTCTTGGTACGAGGCGGCGGACGTGAGATCACTATGCACTGACCAGATCGTCATCAGGATGGCGTCTTGTAAAGCGGCGCTGCCGTTCGTCGCGTAGGGCCGAGACGCCATGAATCCATTGACACTGTAGCGGCTCAGCAAATCGTCCGGATAAAACCGTTGCGTGAGCAGATCAATTAACGCATAACTCCACAGCAACATATCCGCGGGCGGTTCGATGCCAGAGAAGAGATTCCCGGCCTGATCCCTCAAGGACCCGCTATTGGTTAGTTGCGTGAACTGGGGAAACTCTCCCTTCTGGAGATATTTGAGGCTTGTTCTGGGCGTGAAATGTGCTGCTCTTTCGAGGCCGAGATCGTCTTCGACCAGATGCCAGAAATTCTTGTACCAGGTGCCGAACATGTGACAAAAAACATCGTAGTATGTCCCGTGGTCTTCTTGCGACCCGAGGTTTCCTCCCAGATAGGGCTTTTGTTCATAGAGCGAGACCTTATAGCCACGCTGGGCAAGGTGGAGGGCCGCCGTCAAACCAGCGATCCCAGCACCCACGATGGTCACATGTACGTCTCGGTTTTCTTCGGACATCCTCAACCTCCTCCTCATCTGGGCGTTCTCGTCTCAGCGGTTTTTTCAGACAGGCGTCCGCAGCTCTATCTCGACAAAATCTTTCATCGGCTCGTTCCACGCATACGCGCGTAACGCCTTCACCTCGCGGTCATGAATCGAGATTACAAGATAGACCGTATCGGGATAGGACGGTTCATCGCCAAACATGGCCTGCCGTTTATCTTCAGCGGAGAAGTAGGCGTCGTGGTTCGGATGGGAGTGATAAAACGCCTTGAGTGTGGCGCGCCCACTATCCGCCTCCTTGAGCACCGCGAGTAATTCCTTGGACTCCATGACATAGGCGATGGTGGCATCGCGTGGATACGTCTGCGGGTCCTTGGCGTGCAGAGCATTTTGGACGTTGGTAATGCGGCGGACCTCGTCACCGTTCGTGGAGGTGAGAATGGCCCCGCAACATTCTTCCGGGAAGGTCTCTTGCGCGTGACGACAGAGGGCTTCCCATGCCGGTGCTCCTAACGAGATCATAGCTTCGCTCCCTTGTGGATCTCCGCTTGTTGCCGTGGCGGCGTTTCCCGCGCTTCTTCCGTTTCGTTTTCTCGGGTCTGGAGGACATAGCGGACTTCCGGTGCTCCAGCGCCACGTTGTTTTTCTGGACGGACGCGAATCCGTGTTGTCGCAACCCCATGTTGAGTTGTCAACACGGTGGTCACTTTTTGTATGCGCGCCTGAATCAGACGCTCCTGTGCCTCCGCGGGGACCGTCGCTTGTTGGCGTAGTTGGGCTAACAACGTGGTTGCTGGCTCCGAGAGCGTGACGGGTTCTGGGTGATTGGCGGGATGCAGTTGGTGCGTTAGGAATTGCGCCACTTCATCTTGTGGTGTTAGTGGTACGAGCGGAGGC